>SOKP01000187.1 GCA_004375715.1 Promethearchaeota archaeon
TAAAGATTTCTGGATAAAATTTATAAGGTAGCCACTGAAATTGTTGAAAATTAATAATAACCTAGCTATTCTCCTAAAATATAGTCAGTGATTAATATTGTCAGAAAAATCAAAAAATGAAGAAGTAAATTATTCATTCAAATGTCCTACATGTAATAAAGGTATGATAAAAATTCTTAAAACTACTTACGATGTCCCTGACGGAGATAAAATGTTACTTATCAAATTTGAATGTAACATTTGTAATTTTTCTAATAATGATGTAATTCCTTTGACTACAAACAATACTCCAGGAATTATGACTTTGAAAGTTACAAACGAAAATGATTTAAAATCAAAAATTTATCGTTCACCCGTTGGAAAATTAGAAATTCCAGAGATGGAATTATTCGTCGTGCCTGGTCCAAGAGCCGATTTTTATTACACCAATGTTGAAGGGATATTGTTTAGGTTTGAGAATGCCGTATCCATATATCGTAAAAATCTCGAAAAAGACGATGATGAAATAGAAGAAATTGATAAAATATTACACGATCTACATAATGCGATGAATGGTGAATTCAAATTTACTTTAATAATAACTGACACAGGAGGAGGAAGTTATATCATCCCTGAAGATGAATCAAAATACTCGTTTCAAAAATTAGAACAAAAAGAATTAAATTAAAAGTAATAAGTGAAATTATCATAATTGCTAATTAGATATTTATTTATTAAAATTGAATTTTGTAGAGTGAAATCAAATGGCGATTAAAAAAATAGGAATCCTCACAGGAGGTGGAGATTGCCCGGGTTTAAACTCCGTAATTTATGGAATTATGTTAAAAGCTTACGATGCGGGTGTAGAATGTGTTGGAATTCTTAAAGGTTGGAAAGGTCTTATGGAAAATCTAACAATTCCTCTTAAGATAGCAGAACACGATGATTTACACACTGTTGGAGGAACAATTTTATATACAAGCAGAACCAATCCGTTCAGAGGAGCTGAATCTAAAGAAAAAGTTGCTCAAAATTTGGTAGCAAAATTAGATGAGTTAGGTATTGACGCATTGATTGCAATCGGAGGAGATGACACTTTAAGCGTTGCCGAATCTATGTGTAAATATGCAAAAGCAAAGGTAATTGGTTGTCCAAAAACGATTGACAACGATCTGGCTGGAACTCATTACACGTTCGGGTTTTGGAGTGCGGTACAACTAGCTTCAAATGCTATGGATAATTTAACCACGACTGCAAGATCTCATCAAAGAGTATTTGTAGTAGAGGTTATGGGTAGAGATGCAGGATTCTTAACGATGTATAGTGGACTTTCCGCTGGTGCTGACATAATATTAATTCCTGAAACACCATTTGATTTTGAAAAGGATATTGTTGATGTCCTTAGGAAGAGAGTAAATGCAGGGTATAAGTATCACATAATTGCCACCTCAGAAGGAGCATATCCAAATCCAGAGTCGTTGGATAAGGATTTTAAAACAATCTCAAAAGAAACGATAGATAAATTACCTAAAGATACATATGGAAATCCTTTGCTTGTAAAATTGAACATATCCAAAATAATTGTTGACGAATTAAACTTAAGAGAAGATTTGAAAAAGGAATTTCAGAATAATGGAGTGGATTTTGAGTGTAGAAGCGTAGTCTTGGGACACACAATGCGAGCAGGAACTCCTAATTCGTTTGATAGAATCTTAGGATTGAGATTTGGATTAGCAGCTATGAATCTTGTTTTGAAATCTAAATTTGGGAACATGGTTTCGCTTCAAGGAAATAAGATTGAAACTATACCACTTTCAGAAGGGGTAAAAAAGAAATACATTACCTCGGATAGCGATAAAATGGAATTACGAGACCTATTAGTAAAAATTAGATACTTATCGAAACAAACTTAATTTCAGTGTTATTTTATTTGTATTGCTTTTAAAAAAAGAGAGATAAATTATCCATAGTGTTTTTCTTCCTCGTGTTCAGCGTCTAAAGCATCTAGTTCCACATCACGACCGATCCATTTTTCGCTTAATAGTTCCTTGTAATATTCGTGCTGGATAATTAAATTCATTATTTCTGTGGTACCCGTCCAGATTTCGCCTAAACGGGCGTCCCTCATTAATCTTTCTATAGGATAGACGGTTGTGTATCCAATTCCCCCCATGATTTGCATCGATTTATTGACTACTTTCCAGCATGCTTTAGTCGAAAATTTTTTAGATTCAGAAACTAATCTTCTTTGAAGAGCGGGTGGTGCTCCTGCATCTATAGATTTCGCAGTGTTAAATACGATTGCTCTTGCCGCATCTAAGTAAGTAATGCAATCCGCTAACATAAAGTTTACTGCTTGAAAGTTTTTAATTACCTGCCCAAACGCTTTTCTTTTGGTGCTATATTTGGTAGCAATGTGTAAACAAGCACGTGCTAATCCAATAAAGCCAGCAGCTGTAGACAACCTCTCTGGAACCATCATTTGATAGAATATTTTACCTCCCTCTCCCTCTCCCATTATTAAATTTTCTTTGGGGACTTCTGCATTTTTAAAAATTAATCTTCCCGCTCCCCCACCTCTAGTACCTAATAAACCGTATATATATGCCGCTTCTACTGTTTCGCTTTTGTCGACTATAAACAAACTTAAAGCATCGCGGGGTTGTGCGTTTGGATTTGTTTTAGCGTAAACCAAAAAAAAATCAGCACCTTCAGCTCCGACTACAAATCGCTTTTCTCCGTTTAAGATATAATATTCTCCTTCTTTCACAGCTGTAGATGTAGCTCCAAAAAAATCAGACCCGCCTCTTGGTTCAGTTAGCGCTTCAGCGGTAAATTTTTTGCCCTCACACATGGGTTTAAGGTAGTTAAGCTTTTGTTCTTCGGTTCCAAATTTATTAAGAGCTTCTCCACAGATGCTTGGTAATGAAAATAAACAAGATAAAGAACTTCCTAATACTCCTATTTCTTCTTGCGCAATTATTTCACTTTCCCAATTCAGGCCACGACCCCCATATTCTTTTGGAAACCGTATCCCTATTAAATTTTGTCTGGCTAGAGCGTGCAACCATTCGCTTGGGTATTGTATTTCGTCTTTATCCATTTTTTTTATTAAAGAAGGAGATACAGCGCTCTTTACAAACTCTCGAACTTCATCTCTAAATTTCATATTTTCTTCGCTTAATAAATAATCATACAAATTTGTTCCACCTTAGTTGATTATTACCATAAATAATTAATGATAGGTTTAATAAAAATGCTAAATATATCTAGGTTTATTAGTTGATAGGATATAAAGAGGTTTTTAGAGATTCAGTTTATATAATGTTTCTTGCTGTGTCTGTAATAACGGTGTTAGTTTACAAGCAATTGTGTATTACGTTATCGGTATTTCTACTGACGGTGTACAAGTTCCCATTAGAGAGTTTTGGTATATTGGTAAACATGAATGCGTTGATTGTAGTATTATTTCAATTCTGGATAACTAAACGAACTTCAAAGTACGCACCCATGAAAATGATGGCTTTTGGAACGCTACTATATATGATTGGTTTTGGGATGTATGGCTTTATCTCCGAAGTATACCTGTTTTTCATAGCCATGTTTATCCTAACAATGGGGAAGATGATTGTAATACCCGTCTCACAAGCTGCAGTTGCATTATTTGCCCCTGAAGATAAACGAGGATGGTACATGGCTGTATATGGATTCCATTGGGCAATACCTAACCTTTTTGGAGTTGTCGTCGCGGGTTTAGTCATGGATTATGTTGGACCGAATTAAATATAATATATATCAGGAATTTTAAGCTTGATTGCTATTATTGGATTTTTGTTACTTCAGGGCGTTGCAAAAGTGCGGTTTTCAAAAGAAGAACCATTAAATGGAAAATAAGATAAAGACATAGTTGAGGAAATGCAGAAAATCTAAATACGCTGAAGTACCTATCAAACTTTTATAAATCCCAACTTCTTTTATTAAAAAAAAAATTCTTCTTAAGGTAATATTCATATGCTACTCTGATATAGATGAAAAACCGTGAAAGTTCAGTTTCACGATCTGTAAAATTAGATTTTTATTTTATAATTTGAAAATTAATGCTCAATTTCGAATGTAACCTTGAGATATTCGTATTTGGAATTAAGTAATTTTAGTATATTGTTCGCAAGCATTCTTAGGTTTTGAGCATGAATTGGTTTCTCATCTGCTTGTTCATCGTAAAAATCGCGAATCATCTTTCTTGTTTCATCTACTCCGTTAGCATCGTAAAATTTTTCCCAATGAGTAGAGATTCTACAGAGTGATTTTATCTTCTCGTCTGGATATTTAGATTTATCTAAAAGAAGATCTTTATATTTTTTAATAGCTTCGCTAACTTTTTCAAGGTGATCCGCAATAGCTAAAGAATAACGACAAATGCTTATTAGGTTAGATGTAGTTCTAGTATTTCGTGTATTGGCTGCCTGTTCAAAAGAACTCCATGTATCTAGCCATTCATTTTTGTGAATGCCATCAATGCCATTGTTCATCATTGCTACATTAATAATATCGCTTAAATCTACATCGTGTCCTCTTTTAATTTTTTTATCAAAAATTTCTTTTAAACTTGAACCTTCGAGATAGCTACCTGCTCCAAAATCAAGTAGTTGATTAAGATTGTTTGCAGCAAACAAAATTTCACGCCTATTTTCTTTAGTTTCAAATTTCTTCCATTCTACAGTTTTTTCCCATTCTCCTGTTTCTTTATTTTTTAAGAAACTGCACGCTTTTAAAGAAGAATCTAATAGATTCGTGTGAAACATCCAAAAATCTATATCGTCCGTAAATCTCTTTCTTCTCCAATCTCTTGTCGTGTATTTACCTAAATAGAGTTTTAGCGTCCCTCTTACTGACGAGAATTTACCCTTTTTTAACACTTCGCGAGCTTCTTGGCAATAATGATGATTAGGGTCTTGAGAACATAATTCTATTTTTTTCAGAACTTTTCTTGCTTCTTTAGCAACTATATCGCAGGGGATGCTACCATCAGAAGGGTATGCTCTAGAACCGCCTTCTATAAAGTTTTCGAACAGTTTGAAATCCGCTTCTGGAATTGTATACCATGGATTAGAAAATTTAGCTTTGCTAAAAAGATAATGAATAAAACCTTCCTTGTCTTTCCTAGTTTTTTCGATAAGATGTGAGACATCTCTAAGGTTATCACCTTCCTTTATTGCGTCCGATTTACTGTCCCAAATTCCGTTCATTTCTTATTCTCTACAATTCTTTAATATGACTATAGCCGTTATGCTTCTTAAATCTTATTTTTATAATTTAAATCATTAATAATCTAAGAAATAAAAAAGTTAAAAGGATAGTATATATTAGACTTAAAGATCATGAGCAATTTCTTTTCACTTTTCACATATACACCATGGGATAATCTTAACTCTGAAGTTTTATCTGAAGTTAAACTTTTATCCTTGAAAAGTGTAATAAAAACTTTTCCCGTAATTGAACCAGGATTTTTTGATGATTTACGCTCTAAAATGTATAAATTTAACCATTATTCCTGGGTGGAAAGTATTAAACGAATCGTTGGGCCTGATAACGAGGATTACGATATAAAACCATGGATTTTTATTTGGGGGATGGACCATGAAAAGAGAATGTTCCAATTCCTCATTCAAAAAGTCGAATTGGAGTCAAAAGATTCGCAAGCTGTTTTAGTAGCTTTAGCCCCTCCAGAACTAGCTAAACTATTTGGGCAACATAAAGAAGGAGCCATTTTACGAACATTATCATTACTAAACAGCCCGAAAAAAATGAAATTTTTAATAGTTTTAGCTCCAAAAGGAAAATCTATTGCTGAAGAACAACAGTTGCTACAAATTAATAAGCAGGATCTAGATAGATTGAAATTCGTTAATACTTTAAAGTATATGCCCAATATTAAAGGTAAATGGTTTCCAACATTTGATGTGAAGTGTCCAATTTGTAATGGACCCCTTACCCAAGTATATAGTCCTAAAGTTGGATTAGTGTGTCAACAATGTGGGTTTAAAAAAGTGAAATAAAATTAAGTATTTTCTTATAATTGTTAATAATAGTTTTTATTTCATAGCACAATCTATACATTACTACTAAAACTAATTATTCAAAGAGTTTTATTAACTATGTTTGTTGCCGCACTTGACCTAGGAACTACAGGATGTAGAACTTTTATTTTTGATATGACTGGTACTATAATATCAAGCGCGTATCAGGAGTGGGAGAGTTTTTATCCAGTTCCTTCTTATGTGGAGCAAGACGCTAATTCTTGGTGGGAATCACTAAAGAATACTATCGAAATATTTTTCAATTAGTTTATAAACAAAGGTACATAATTAATTTTGGTATATCTTTTTTGACAAAAATGACAGCAGTGATTAAAATATGAGAATTAAAGATAAAAAATTTAAAATTATATGTATAGTATTAATCACCTTAATAATAAATATTGCATCAATATCTTCGACTTTTGGATATCAAGAAAATCAATATGTAGAAGTTATCGTTTTTTTTGAGCCGAACGAGAGTGTTGAAGTTTCTGGTGTTGAGTACATCTATCAATGGGAATCCTTAAATGCATTTAATGGAAGAATGCTTTACTCTACATATGAGTTTTTAAAGAAATCACCTTCAGTGAAATTCATTACAACTGAAATAAAAGTAGACGGATTTATGCAACTTGATGAAAGTTGTCCTTCTGGCGTTATGCAGATTGAAGCTGATAGAGTTTGGGGAGGGGAAAGATCATATCCCGGTGTAGGGAATACAGATGTAATTCCCAGTAATCCATCTGGTCAAGGAATTAAAGTAGTTATTATTGATACTGGTGTAGATAATAACCATAATGATCTAGAAAGTAATTATGGAGGTGGAATAAATTATATAGATCTAGGATACCCTCAAGTGGATTATGACGGGCATGGTACGGGATGTGCTGGCATTATTGCTGCAGTAGATAACGAAATAGATGTTATAGGTGTAGCGCCACACACTACAATTTATGCCGCTAAAGGAATTACATCTGGTGGAGGGTTTTTTTTAGCTTCTCTATTAAATTGTATTTGTTGGAGTATTGATAACAATATGGATGTCATATCAATGAGTTGGGGAGCTTACCCTAATTGGAATCCGGCATACATTGGTATAGCAATTGCTTTAGACATAGCATACGCAAATGACATAGTTCTTGTAGCTTCTACGGGAAATTATCCTGCTACTCAGGAAGATCATGTGCTCTTTCCTGCTAGTTTGCCTAGTGTAATAGCTGTAGGTGCATCAGATTCCAATGGAGAGAGAGTTGATATCCCTGGCTGGTGGTCAAGTTGTTATGGTCCTGAAGTTGATTTTATTGCTCCAGGATTATATATAAGAACTACTAAGTTAGGTGGTGGGGCTACTATTTATCCCCACTTTAGTGGTACTTCTGCAGCAGCCCCACATGTTGCAGGAATTTGCGCTTTATTGCTTTCTCAAGATCCAACTTTAACTCCATCTGAAATAAAAACAATTTTACAGCTAACTGCTGAAGATGTTGGTGACCCTGGTCAAGATGACGAAACTGGTTTTGGTTTGGTCAATGCTTATGGAGCTCTCGATGCAGAAAATCCAATAGTAAGTATCACAAATCCATATTCATATGACGTATCAGGGATAGTATCGATTAGTGCTTCTGCTTCTGATAATTACAGATTGCATAAAGTTCAATTCAAAATTGATTCTGGGTCGTGGCATATAGATTACGATGCTACAAATGGGTGGTCATGGAATTGGAATACAAACAGTTATAGTGATGGACTTCATACAATTTATTGTAGAGCGTATGATGCTCGAGGAAACTGGGTTCAAACTCAGAAAACAGTCAGAGTCCTAAATGGGGGTGGAGGTGGTGGATGTCCAATTTTATCTGTTTATAACGGATCTGAGTTTATTGATGAAGGCTTATTAGATATCCATAACCCTGATGGTATTGATGTAGTTACTGTTCACGAACTTTTGACAGAACCAAAATTTGTTAAGAAAAGCTGTTTTCTTCGCCTTACTGAACATCCTTTAACCATTTCACATATTGATAAGGTAGAACTTTATGGTCGACTCTCCAATGGATCATTAGTACCATTAGACCTTAAAACAGCGTTTCACTCTTCTCTAGGAAATGTATTACCTGAGTTAAAGTTTAGTGATGATAACCGGGTTGACGTACTGGGAGCCATTCACAATAACGGTACCTCTGAATTCATCGATATAGAATTTAAATCGCCTCCTAATCAGATTTTTTCTGGATTTACATTTATTATTGAAGGGTACAATTATATCATAAAATAAGAAATATAACAATTAATTAAAAACATTTAAAAATTTTAATACCATTTTTTTTTAGTAAGAAAATCTTATAGGTTTAATTAGATGGAAAAAACAGAAAGATGGATATATGGATTTTGTTTTCTTCTTGGAGGGTTTTTCTTATTAATTTTTGCGGGAGTTTCCTTAATAGATTTATTATCAAAAACAATCATCTATTTTCTATTTACATTTGCAATCATGATAATGCTGTATGGTGTTATTTTGATTCTAATTGGTACTTTTATTATGTCTTTTAACATTAGAGTTAAAAAAAGCGTTGCCCTTATTATTTTTTTAATAGGAATATTAATCATAATCTTATCTATTACTGTGATAATTATAGATTCTATTACCATCGTTAATATTTTCGAAATTATTTCAGGTATAGGATTAATTTTTCTCGGAATTAAGTTGTTTTCCCACAAAATAAAGTTAAAATATGATGAGGAAACAAAAAAAGAGGAAAAACAAAAAAAAGATAAAAAATTAATTGGGGTTATATCATTCGTAATAGGGTTAATTATTTCACTTTCATGTGGATTTTTAATCATAATGACAATGGTTTTATATAACCCTGAATATTTACTCTATAATTTTCCTTTTTTAGTATTACCTTTTCTAATTGGAATTATTTTATTAATATATGGTGAATATTCGATAAAAGAGAGAAAAAAAAATAAGGTTGTTTTACCAATTTTAAGAGGTTTATTTATCTTATTAATCTTTTTATATATCTTATCGATCTTTTTATTTTCAAGAATAATTTTACTCTTCTATTAAGGGTTCAATTTTGAATTTGTAATTATGAACCTTAATAAGCCCACAATCGATCCGAGTACGATTAAATACTAAATATATTATATTACAATTAATTGTAAATCCGCATTCTTAAGGTAAGTTTTTCTGCTTTTCACAAGTTTGAACATCTTATAATCCAATTTTATTTAAAAACCTATTAATTGTGCTTGCGTTCATAATCATAATTTTTAAATTATCGAGCCAATTAAACTCAATCCAATCAAAAATCTCTTATCATTAAGCATTTTTATTGGTTTAAAATAACATTTTTCTATTCTATTTCTAAATGCGTCAAGAACATTATCTTTATTTATCTCTTCCAATCTATATTTCGGCGAAAATTTAAAATCCATTCATATCATCTTTCTTATTTTGGACAATTTACATTATTTGTCCCATGTATTGTAAATATTTCTAACTTACTTACAGATGACCTTTATTACTTAATTAAAAATAAGAATAAATTTTTTTCTTATAGCTAATACTTGTTTTTAGTTAAACGCTTCTCTGTGAGCCGTCTTATTTCTCTCATCACCTATAACTTCACTTGGGCTTTTAATCGACTCTAGCTCAAAATTATTAAAAATAAATTTTAAACAGTTTTCGAGATTGTTTATATTTTTGGATTAGAGGTTTGAACTGTCTTGCATTTTGTTTTAAACAATAACCACTGAGCTTGTCTCTAATATTTTTTTTTTTCCTAATCCTTTCTTTTTATTTTAAAATTCAATATAAATCTTAATAAAACTTATTTAGGTGTCTTTCCACTATTTATTTGAAGAAAAAAATCGAGGAAATTATTAGTGATAAGTGAATTAACGAATGAAGTTTTCTCAGAATAAAAATAATTTGACATATAGTTATAATACAATTGCTATCAAAGAAGCACTTACAAAATTTTCAAACCTTTTAATACTATTTCCATATCATCCTGGGAAATCTAAAATTGAGAATATAGGATGGTTAACTCCTCAAAAATTCTTTCGTAAAAGTGATATTCCAAAAAAGCCCTTTTGCGACATTATTGAAATTTGCCATAGAAAAGGCTTTTCAGTGTTTGAAGATTGGCTTAGTTATATTGAAAATAATAATCCTATTAAAGGAAATATTATAGAAATTAGAAAAAAAGTGATAACTCATTTAACTGAGCTTATACAAAATATTGGACATATAGAAGAAAATGAACGAATAATTCTCAATGATCAATTTAAGGAGTTGTATGTGTGGATTAAAACAATGTATGATAAAATTAACTATCTTAAGAATAAGGAATGCTGGAGTTCTGAATTCTTACAACAATTAAGAAGAAGAAAAGAAATTGGGGATGCTTACACGCAATATCGGAAGATCAAGGCTAAAAAGAGGATAAAAGAAATTGAGCAATATAATCAAAGAATGGAAGAATTAACGAAAGATGATATATTTGATACTAATCTTTATAGATTATTTCCAATGAGTTATAACCAATATAAGAAGAAAAGAAAACTTCCCAAAAGTCCTTCAGAAAAAGAAATCCTAAGATATAAATTATTAAAAATGGAATATAATTCAAATGTTACAAATTCTCTTTATATTGATGAGCTTCCTTTAGAAATAATATTTACAGAAATTTTTTATTTCAAACATAACTTAAATGAATTTAATATCCTAACCCCACAAGAATTTGATAATTTGATTAATGAAATATTTCAATTAATGGGATATGATTGGGTATCATGTATTAATGGCGAATTAATGTTTATAGGATATAGCATAGAGGAAAAAGAGGAAAGAGAAGTCTTTAGATATTTAAAGGAATATCGAAAAGTAATCGAGAATCTTGAAAAAGCCAAACAACATATCCTGGAAACAGACTGGAATAGTGTCCCTTTGTATTGTTGCAAAGCTATTGAGCACTATTATAAAAATTTATTAGGACAAAAAAAAGAATTTGAAAAATACCCAATATCTATATTAACTCAAAAAATAATAGAGGAAAAGAATATAAATTCTCTCTTTAAAAATTCAGATATTGGTATTACCGATGGAATTAAATATCTATTACGATCAGGGATAAATTTAATTGGTGCTCTTAGGAATAGGAAGGATTCAGCTCATGGTAATCTCCTTGATGTAGAAGATTGGGAAGCTAGATTAAGTTATAGTTATACAATTTTATTGCTGAGGACATTGGAGATAATTAAAAGTTAATGCAAAAAAGAGCTTAAAATCAATTAAAAAATGTTTCAAAACATGATTTTGAAATAAATGTTTTTTATCGAGCTTGATCAAAGAGATTTTTACATTAGAAGATAAACTTTTAGAATTAGTATTATCAATATTATCATAAGAGCAAATTCAAATAAAAACCTATGATTGATTATGAAAGTTTATTTAATTAAATTATATTATTAGAGATACTCTTAAATGTAAAAGTCTAAAAATGTAACGTCTCTAATCCCCCAAAAACTTAGTTAAATTAATTTGCGTAGGTTTAGATTTTGTTTCTTCTTCTAAACCATTCTCTTCAATTTCTAATCTTGCTAATTTTTCACTTATTATTTCTGTAACATTCTTTTGAAGATTTAAGGTCTTAATTACTTTATAATTATTGTAACTTGTCTGTCTTATCCATTTAATTTTTGATAACTTACTAAAAGCCTTCCTCAACCATTTTTTTCTAAAAAAAACAATATCGTGATCCCATCTACAATAATATTCCCTTATAATGCCTTGAACTTCATCAAATGAAAACTCTTGTTCTTTTTTATTTTGAATTATAGACGGAATTATTAATGACCACATTAAAGTTATGGTATATTGGACTGGGGGATCACTTGTAAAATAGAGTTGTTCTCCTTCCAGCAGTTTATCAATGCTAAATACCTTAGTTAACGAATTCAATAAATTATTATATTCTGTTAAGATTGTTCTATTATCTCTTAATTCAAATAAATAATATATCGTTCCTCTTTTAGGTATACTTTCTGAACGAGTAAATGTGGTTATAGAAAACTTATTTTTTTGATTTATATCAATTGCAGCTAAAAGATAATCACGTGTATCTTTATAACTTTCAATATTTATTATAAGATTTAAAGAATAATCATTATGGGTAATAGGATTTCCGTCATCATCTAAAATAGATTCAATATTTAAATAATCAAGAATTTGTTCTAAAAAGCCTTTACTAGGACTTATAGAACTTTTTACCTCATTTATTACGAAATTATGGTCGGAATCATAAAGAATTATGTCAGGAGGTTTATTTATAGATTTTTTGGCTATATTGACTTTTCTTTCAGGAGGACAAATATTAATATTTAAATTATTGGATTTAATGAGAAATCTAATAGCTAAAATTATATCTAGATTAATTCTATATCTATTGAATTCATCTAATAAACGTTCTATTATTTCTTCAATTTGATTTTCTAACATTTTTGGATTTCTTGATTACAATTTATTAGTATCGTGAAATTCTTTTCTATATTGGTCGTAATCAACTATTTCAAATTCAGAAATTCTTTCTGAAATTAAATCCAATATTCTAAACATTGACGAATTAGATCCTATTATTTGAGGACATATCATTAAATCTCGATTACTTAGATTTTTTATTGAGTAAGTTGAATTATCTATCTGATCTCTCAGAATAATATGTAAAAAAGGATTTCCTGAATGTAGAAGAGCATAATTACATTTTGGGAAATTTTCAATTTTATCTCTGAAATTGTTTGTTCTTTCTTTATCCGAAAAAATGGTAGAATTTAATTTTAGTACAATTGGTCGAGATACATGATTTCTTGTAGATCTTCTTTCTCTATTATCTAATAAATTAAATTTTTGGATAACAATTGAATAAATCTTATCTAATAGTTCAATTAAATTTTTGAAATTTCCATAGTACCAAATTAGTCTATTGTATCTGTTATATTGAAACCTAAAATTTTCATTATTACTGGAGTTAAAAAGAAAAAGACCTATTGTATCAATATATTTTTTTTCATTCTCTAATTCTAAAATCTTTGAATTTACATCTTCCACAATATAATCTATTGCTCTTTCTATTGGGTTTTTTCTTGGTTTCTTTTTCTCACGTGCTTTTCGATATATTAGTACCTCTAATTCAATTCTATAAACTTCTCTTTTTAAATAAATTGATAATAAATCTTTTATCTCAGATTGGGACAAGAATGTTGCAGTAATATCGGGGAAAAATTCTTTAAAAAATGAACCGATACGACTCTTTAAAAATCTTGATTTTATATATCCTATTGTTAAAATGAATTTGTTTTCTTCTGAGATAATTAGATAAAAATAGTTTTTTTGAGGTATTGTTTGAAAATTAGATTTACTCTCCATGATGATTTTTTTAATAGAATTGCCAACATCATGTATTTGCCATTTGAACTCGTAATCTCTTGTTTTCATTTCTGAATTTATTAAAATCTCAGAAAGTACCGAGAAATTACGTATTAAAAATAATTGACATTTCAATCCATATTTACTTATTGTTAGTAATCTCTTCTTCTTCAATTTCTTCTCTTAATAGATGTTTTTGATTTATAAAGTGATCAAAAAACTTTCGATAGGTAAAAAAAATTGAATTTTCTAACATTTTATGATAAAATATTGATATTCTTAATTAAGTTATTCTCCAATCTTTTATGTATAATTTATTCTGGATTGTTAACTAACATAGTAATATTTGGATAGTTTAAAAGAGTATCCTTCCAAATAAAAGACATGAATCGTTTATAATTTAGTAAATTCTAAAATAATCTCAATTATTAATAAGTAATAGAGAAATTATTTAATTGGACAGTTAGTTCAATAATTTATTTGATTGTCTTTTCTTAATTCAAAAAGAAGTAATTTAAAGCTCTTTTAGATTCCAACAATAGTTTTTATTTCATAGCACAATCTATACATTACTACTAAAACTAATTATTCAAAGAGTTTTATTAACTATGTTTGTTGCCGCACTTGACCTAGGAACTACAGGATGTAGAACTTTTATTTTTGATATGACTGGTACTATAATATCAAGCGCGTATCAGGAGTGGGAGAGTTTTTATCCAGTTCCTTCTTATGTGGAGCAAGACGCTAATTCTTGGTGGGAATCACTAAAGAATACTATCGAAATAGCTATTAAAAAAAGCGGAATCGATAAATCAGAAATTGTAAGTCTTTCTATTGCTAATCAACGCGAAACAATTGTTCCTGTAGATCGAGATGGTAACCCTCTACATAATGCGTTAGTGTGGCAAGATAGAAGAACTACTAACCAGGTTGAGTTCATTAAGAAAAAAATAGGAGAAGATAAAATATATAACACTACGGGGTTAACAATTGATCCCTATTTTTCAGCGACAAAAATTTTATGGTTCAAAGATGAAAAACCAGAGATATATCAAAAAACCCATAAATTCTTGCTTGTTTCAGATTACATTATTTATAAATTAACCGGACATTTTTATACAGACCACTCTAACGCATCAAGGACAATGCTTTTCGATATTAACAAATTTAAGTATTCAGATGAGATCGCCTCTGAACTCGAAATTGACTTGGATAAAATGCCGGAACCCGTAGAGAGTGGAATCGATATTGGCGAAATTTTAACTGAAGATACACTATTTGACAAAAAAACTTTAGTAATAACCGGAGCAGGTGATCAACAATCAGCGGCACTGGGTGTAGGAGTCGTCTCTCCCGGAAACATAAAAGTCACGACTGGAACGGGAAGTTTTATATTAGCTTATCTAGAAAAACCTAAACTTGATCCGAAAAGGCGTGTTTTATGTAGTTGCCATGCAATTCCTGGCGCATGGGTTCAAGAAGCTAGTATCTTTACTACCGGAGCCTTTTTAAGGTGGTTTAGGGACGAACTTGGGGCAGAAGAGTGTGAACAGGCTAAAAAACAAAACCAAGATCCATATGTTATTTTAACTGAAGAAGCTGAAAAGTCGCCCGTTGGAGCTAACTCACTATTAGCCATCCCGCATTTGGTTGGTGCTGGAGCACCTCATTGGAACCCGTATGCTCGAGGTTTAATATACGGTTTATCATTAGGTCATAAAAGAAGAGATATTATACGTTCTATTATGGAAGGAGTAGCATTTGAAATAAGAAAGAATGTTGAAATCTTTAGAGAGTTAGGAATTGCTCCAAAAGAAATGAAGTTAACTGGAGGTGGATCTCGCTCGGATTTTTGGAATCAAATCTACTCAGATGTTATAGGTATAACTTGCGTAAGAAATGTGATTGAGGAAGCAACGTCTTTAGGGGCAGCAATTTTAGCAGCAGCGGGTGCTGGATTGTTTCCTGATGTTGTTAAAGCTGCTGAGAATATTTGTAAGGTGGATAAGAAATGGACTCCTAATGTTGATCATCAGATGATTTATAATGAAGTTTACAAAATGTCAAACAATTTATATTCACATTTAGAAGAAAAAAATTTCTTTAAAACATTCGTCGAAACGCTTCAAAATAAAAAAACTAATTAAACCTTTCATTTCGAGTTCTTTTCTTTAATTTTAAGCAATAATAAACAATTTTATATACTTAAATTGTTATAAATTTGTTAACTAAAATAGTATAGTGGTAAATATGGAAGAATCATACTCAAGTTCAAACGAAACTTATGCTTCAAAACAAAAAGTAGTAGGAGAATTATTTTATGTTTTTATCGTTGTCTCTTGCTTAATTTGCATTACTGGAGGTATTTGGTCCTTATTTGATTTTATCATGCCAACTGGGAAGTTAGAATCTTTCTTGGGATTAACATTAGGATACCAAATAGCAATAATCGCTGGAATTTTAGCAGGGTTGTTTTTTCTCCTAATATTTTTCTTCGGATTATTCAAAAAAGGAAGAAAATGGGTGTTACACTTCATTTTCAAAGTAAGAGAAATTGAAGAAAAGTATAAAAATCGCATAGATGTTAAAATCGCAGCTGGGGGCTTGTTAATAAGCATAATGGCAATTATTATTGGTCTTGTAATCGCTATAATTCAAGAGATTTTGCTTGGTCCTACCCAAAGTTCACCTTTTTCTGCATTATTAGCCTCATTTTCAGCTGGTAATTGGATTTTATTCACAGGGATTTCATTATTTGCATTGCTGGGTGTTTCTCTATTCATGATTTACTTTTGGAAAAACGGGTACTATGTAATATTAAGAATAATGGGAAAATTGGAGAGATAGAGCCTAAATTTTAATTCATCCATATTTTTTTTTTACTAATTTGCTTTCTTTTTAAATCAGTAAATTCTGTCTCTTATCTATATTTATTAATATTTTTACCTATCTAAATTCAATGTCTTTAAAGCTTGGTATAGTTTTTAATTTTCTTCAATTACCTGATGTTTCAAATTATCCTTTTGTTATAAATAAGAGGAGTGGTGGATTACTCGTTAAAAAGGGCTTGTTTGTATATACTAAATCTATCGAAGGTTATTTAATAGGCAAAATTGAAAAAATTGTGCTATTAAACGAATATTTCTCTGATGCTCTTACAATCAAGGCTTATAACAGCGAAACTAACCCAAATATTCTAAAAGGACTCTTTCCTAGTGACGATTTTGAATATGCTATTGCAATTGTAAGAAACTTAGGAATAGTAGAATTCAGTGACCTTAACGAAACTGAGTTTAACAGGATAAAAAGGATGATGTATCCAGCAAGTCCAGGCAAAGAAGTTTTTTTAGTTGAAGAAGAAACCCTAGATGATTTTATTGGTATTAATCGTAAGCACGGATTAAATGTTGGAAAAGTTAAAGTATCTAACATCGAAGCTCTTATCGACATGGATCGATTGCTAAACAAACATTTTGCAATTCTTTCAATCTCGGGAGGAGGCAAAAGTTATCTTACTTCAGTATTGATAGAAGAACTATTAACAAGAGAGAATAGCTATGGAACACCAGCGATCATTATGGTTGATGTTCACGGTGAATATACGTATCTTAAAAACATTCCCTCGTTAAAGAGTAAAGTTAAAGTCGTAGACACTTCGTACTTCCAAATTTCAACCCCTAGCTTAAGTGCTTATATTTTTAAAAAATATCAAGAACAAATTTCTTATGTTCAAATAAGAGAGTTAGCTAAATACATTAAGAAATTGAGAAAAAACAAAAAAAAATACGCACTTAATGAAATTATTGAAGAAATTGAGAATGATCCAGAGGGTAGTAAAAATACTAAACAAGCTTTGATAGGGTGGTTATCTGAATTAAACTGGTTAAACTTATTCGGACCGCAAGAAAATCCAGTTATAAGTAATTTTGTGAATCAAGGAGAAATATCTATTTTTAATCTCCAAAATGAAATTTCAATCCGGAAAAAACAGATAATTGTCGATTATATATGTACTCGTTTGTTTTATCTAAGAAGAATGAATAAGATTCCTCCGTTTCTATTGATAATTGAGGAATCACACCAATTCTGCCCAGAAGCAGCTCATTCAAAAGCAATTTCAAAACATATAATTGAAACAATTGCAAGAGAAGGAAGGAAATTTATGGCATGTTTATGTTTAATAAGCCAAAGACCTAAAAAGTTAAGTACTACTGCTTTATCGCAAACAAATTCGAAATTAATTCTTAATATTAAAAATCCTTACGATTTAAAGCATCTAATGGACAGTTCCGAAGCAATCACAAAAGATTTTGCTAATATGATTTCAAGCCTTGGCGTTGGTGAAATGTTATTAATGGGGAATGCCGTAAATTATCCAATATTTGTAGATATACGAGAAAGAAAATTTAAATCTCCAACTGAACACGCAACTTTAGCTCAAGAATGCATCAACTGGAAAAAGATCCACTCAATTTAACTGGTCCATTATTTCACTTCTAATATGCTGGTTTCTTTTGTTCAGTACAATCATTTTTTTTGTCTTTGAAACCCTAAAAACATTAATTATACTTCGACTTTCCAACTTCATTAGGAGCTCTTCTAACATTAGTGTTTGAATAAAAGAGAATTCTTTCTTAAGTAATTCTTCTAAACGCTTATCTAAAATTTCGCCTTTATTTTTTATCAAAATATCTATTAAAGAATTTACAACAGGTTTTTGATTCCATCTGTGACTTTCGATGATAAATCACCTTTAACTAATTATAATTTAAAATTTGTTACTAAGTAAAATAATATCCAACAAATTAATTTTATGAATATTACACAACCATCTGATCTTCTTTTGATTGTTGAATGATTCTACTTTTTAATTTTTTTCCAAAATCTTCATACCACTTAATTATTTCTGGTGTAATGCTGGGGTAAACCGATTCTAGTGCCATGTTAAAATGTTCCTCGGTAATTTTCCTTGCTCTCAAATTTTCTCTTAAAGCAATCATGCCAGCTTCACGACATAAAGTTTCTACATCTGCTCCAGTGAAACCGTCTAGCATCTTATTTAACTTATTTAAATCAATATTAGCAGCTAAAGGCATGTCTTTGGTAAAAATGTTTAGTATTTGTTGTCTTCCATCTTCATCAGGACCGGGAACGAGGAGTATTCTATCAATTCTCCCCGGTCTTATTAAGGCAGGGTCTAAAATGTCGGGGCGATTTGTAGCAGCAATCACTATAATATCTTTTTTTACTTCTATCCCATCCAACTCAGTTAAAAATTGCGAGAGAACTTTTTCTGAAACTCCTGAATCGGTAGTGTGTCTACCTCTACTTGGAGCTATCGAATCAAATTCATCAAAAAAGATGATACATGGCGCTGCCATTTTAGCTTTTCGAAATACTTCACGAATTGCTTTTTCGCTTTCTCCAACATATTTTGATAGCAATTCAGGTCCTTTAATTGATATAAAATTTGCTTTAGTTTCCGTTGCTACTGCACGAGCTAATAACGTCTTTCCACATCCAGGAGGTCCGTAAAGTAGGATTCCTCTTGGAGGACTTATTCCCATTCGCTTGAATATTTTAGGATGAGATAAAGGCCAATCAACAGATTCTATCAACTTTTGCTTTAAATCTTCCAATCCACCTATTTGATCCCAAGTAACATTTGGTATTTCAACGAACACTTCTCTTATTCCAGATGGCATTACTTCTTTTAAAGCTTCCTCAAAATCTGCTTGGGTAACTTCTATTTGTTCCAATAACTCAGGATCAATAATTTCTGAATCCAAATCAATTTGTGGTAGATATCTTCTAAGAGCGGCCATTGCTGCTTCTCGGCAGACTGCAGAAATATCTGCTCCTACAAATCCATGAGTTATATTTGCAAACTCTTTTAATGATATTTTTTTATCGAGGGGCATGTTCCTCGTGTGAATTTGAAAAACTTCTCTCCTTCCTTTTTCATTTGGTACTTTTATCTCTATTTCGCGATCAAATCTACCTGGGCGCCTTAATGCAGGGTCTAAACTATTTGGTCTATTTGTTGCGCCTATAACGATTACTTTACCTCTACTATGCAACCCATCCATTAATGCTAATAATTGAGCGACAACCCTTCTTTCAACTTCCCCTGTAACAGTTTCTCTTTTAGGAGCGATAGCGTCAATTTCATCAATAAAAATTATTGAAGGGCTTTTTTCTTCAGCCTCAATGAATATTTTGCGTAATTTTTTTTCTGACTCACCATAAAACTTACTCATTATTTCGGGACCATTTATTGAGATAAAGTAGGCTTCACTTTCGTTTGCTACGGCTTTAGCTAATAGAGTTTTTCCACACCCTGGAGGTCCTCTTAATAAAACACCTTTTGGAGGGTCAATACCTAAACGCTTAAATAATGAAGGATGTCTTAATGGGAGCTCAACCATTTCTCTAACTCTTTGTATTTCACGATCTAAACCTCCAACATCTTCGTACGTAACATAATCGGTCCCCCGCTCTTCATCTTCAGTAATATGTTCGCTAATGTGGAGAGATGTTTCTGGCTTAATAGTACAAATACCACTCGGTCTCATACTTATGACCTTAAAAGTAATTTCCCGGCTGATCCCTATTGATATAAATATGAAATCATCAATAGTAACGGGATAATTACTCAATTTTCGTTTAACGAAGGTTTCAAACCTTGGGTTTGATTTTATTTTAACGCTAATTGGTGCTAGAACGATATTTTGAGCGGAATGAATTTTTACTTTTTTGATTTGAATCGTTTCGTCTATATTCGTTCCGATATTCTTTTTCAATCTAGAATCAATACGTATGATCCCTAAACCACTATCTTGCGGATAACTGGGCCAAGCTATTCCAGCACTCTCTTTCTTTCCAACAAGGGCGATAACGTCGCCGGTTTTTATATCTAACCTCTCCATGGTTTCCTGATCAATTCTAGCTATATTTCGACCAATATCCCTTTTTTTTGCTTCTTGTACTCGTAAAGATACTTTGAGATTAGCCTTGCTATTTGAGTTGTTTTCTTTTGTTGACATATTAGGACCTTTAATACTATTTTGAGTATTCTAAAAATATAAAAGAATAATTTTGTAAAAATTTTTGCTTTTTTTTGAAGATAAATTTTAATTTTTTTTGAAGAAACTATCTAATGAAACTTGTGTTTTGGAAGAATTCTGTTTTTTTAAGCGTTCAATCGCGTTTTCAACCCTTTGTCTTGAAAAATTGTGTTGTTCTATAAGAAGTTCTTCGACTTTTTCGTATTTACTTTTTTCCCAGGTTATCTTTGGATAGTCTTTTTTTATATTTGGGTATAAAAAGATCTCTTTTATTTGTTCAATAGTACTTCTATCAACTTGAATTTCAATATTCCCCACTTTAACTTGATTATTTATTATATTGTCTAATGAACCGTGCTTTCTAATAAGTTCGAGAGCTTTATGTTGCCCAATCCCTTTAATACCGGGATAGAAATCCGTTCCTATTAATATTCCCATTTCTACTAACTGTTCGCGCGTTATGTGTAAATTTTCAAGAAATTTTGATAGGGAGATGTACTCGATATCAAGTGTAACAGTTGTGTTTTTAAGTTTCTTACTCCGGCTCACAGCAAAATTTCGTATTAGCCTCTCTCCTCCAAAGAGTAATGTATCGTAATCTTGAGAGGCGCATGCCCAAGCATCTCCATTTTCGACTAAAAAAGCGGATTGAGCTTCACCTTCAGAAGTAGCATCAACGATGGGTATTCCAAGATATTTTAATAATTTCTTACTTTCCTCAATCATGGTAGTATCCAATTTGGAAGTCATCTGAGCATATTTTTTAGCTTCTCTATAATCCCCCTCCTCTTGTGCTTTGATCATCTTATTCTTTGCATCTTCTTTGATTCTTCTTCTTTCTTTTATAGTCTCCATTTTTAACTCAGAAGGAATTCCATCAAACACATAAATAGGTTTTATGCTATGCTCTAAAAAATTAATTGTTCTATAGAATAATCCTGATAGATGGGAAGTGATATTTCCATTGTAGTCTTTTAGTGGTGTTCCATCTCTTTGCCGGATAATAGCTAAGAACTGGTATATCGTGTTAAAGGCGTCGATAGCAATTTGTTTATTTAATAAATTATCAAAAGTTATAGTTCTCCTTACTTCTTTTACTAGTTCGTTTATTTTAGTGCCCATGGTTTATCTCTATTTTATATCCAATAATTATCTAAGTTTTATTCTATATATTTTCCACTATATTTTTTCCTTTTTTAACAAACGCTTCTTGAGTTGCAATCCACACCTTTCACATTTTTTGTCTAAATCTTCTGGTTTGTGCAGGGTTTTGCAATAAGGGCAATATACTTCGAAGTACATTTTTTCCTCTATTCCTTTTTTATATAGAGGTTTGAACCTAATTTTTAACATAGTACATAAATTTTCCATGGAATAATCATTAGTATATAGTATGATATCTTCCGGGTATGTGTCCATTAATTCTAATACTAAACCCATTAAGTTGATGTCGTTCTTAGATAAAACCTTCGTAGTACCAGTTGATTTGGATTTTTCCTCAACTACATTTGAGTATTTATCCTGACTTCTCTTAACGACTAGTTTTCCAGTCTCAATTGCTAATTCTATTCTAAATAAAATATTTCTGTTTCGATTGATGTATTTTCGTACTTTTAACTCATTCACAATCTCTGGTGTTGTGAAAATTCTTTCTGGAAAGTAATTAAAATCTACGCCAGTTAAAAATATATTTGTATCAAAAACTAAAATTGATTTCTTCTTCTGGACTGTCGTCTAACGGCACCTTTATAGTTCCAATTATCTTTTTCCTTAATCTTCTAATATAGTTATCGCTAATACTTTTAGAAAGACGAATAAAACTTGTATGAGAATTGGCTTTACGAACTCTAACTATTGATTTTGGTTGGACATCTTTTAAAGTTTTTTGACCATCAATAATAATCTTAGCGCTTAATCTCGGTCTTAAAAGTTGGATTTCAACTTCGCTTTCTATTGGTAGTACGATAGGTTTCAAGCCTGATCGAGCAAAACTATTTAACGGTGTAATTTGCATTATATCCATCGTTGATTTAACAATCGCTCCACCTGCGCTAAGGTTATATGCAGTAGAACCAACAGAAGTAGATACAATAATTCCATCTAGATAACTACGATTGAGATAACAACCGTCTATTTTTATGGATGCCAAAAGAACTTTTGAACTCTTTGATGAGATTATTAAAATTTCGTTTAGAGCATTACTCAATCGAATTTCTTCAGAATCCTTTAATAAAAAAGCAGCTAATTTAGAGCATTTTTCAATTAAAAATTCGCCTTTTAAAACACGATTTATATCGTTAAAAACATTCCTTTCATTTGTTTCATCTAGGAATCCTAGGGACCCAATATTAACGCCTAGTAGGGGAGGTGCGTTTCTAGGTGGCAAACCACCTGCTACTCGTAATATAGTTCCATCTCCCCCTATAGAGATTAAAAATTTTGTGTTATCTTTCGTCATTTCCTTTAAATCTTTTCCACTATGAGGAAAGATTTTAGGTGCGATTCTAGTCTCCATTTGAACAATCTCACCCTTTTTTACTAAAAATTCGAAAATCTTTTTTGTTAAGTTAATCGCTCTCTCTGAGTCCATTCTGCAAGCTAAAGAAATTGGTTTTTTTTCCATATCACTCCGCCTCTTTTAAGCGTTTTTCTTGAATAGTAATACACAATAAGAAATATTAAAATTTGGGAAATTAATTCTATTATTATGCTTTATTCTGTTCTAATAGCTTATTAGGTAATAATAACTCTGTTTATCAAAGTTTTTCCTGCAAGTTGCCAATATTCTACTTGTGCTAAAGACATTTTACCGGGATCCTTTTGTAAATCTTTTATTTTTTGTTTTAATTCTTCATCTGCAGGCCAATTAACATCCACAGATTCATAAGATTCAAGATCCATTATGTTAATTGATGTATCTTCAATAAAATTAATTTGAGCTGTGCCTTTGAGGATCTCTGGAATTTCAACCATGTGACCAGAGGGTATGGTGAGAGATCTCTTGTTATTATCAAATACTCCGACACATACAACCCGAACTTTTGCATGTCCATGCTTTCCTGACTTACTTCTTTCAGTTGCTTTAATTTGGCACGGTTCTTCTTCAACCATGATATATTGTCCGGTTTTTAACTTCTGAATTTCAGTTCTTCTAATACTCATATTCTAAAATCTCCTTTTTTTCTGTATTGTTAATAAGTAATGTTTATTATTTTCACATATCTTTTTTTATATTATAATTATAATCATTTAAAAAAAAATATTAGTTTTTGTTTATTTTAATTACTAAAACATAAATAAAATTTCATTTATACTATGGCGTTTAATAAATTAGGGAAAGATCTAGAATCGATAATGCGAAAATTGCGAGGTTTACCAAAAATCGATAAGGATGCAATTAACATGGCAATAAAGGAGCTACAAAAAAGTCTTTTGGGAGCAGATGTGAAAGTAGAATTAGTCTTCCAGATGACTGAAAATATCAAAAAAGAAGCAATGAACACAGATTTAAAACGAGCGAGAAGGAAAGACTTCATAATTAAGCTCGTTCATGATGAGTTAGTGAAAACAATTGGAGGGAAATCTGCCCCATTAAGAATAAAGCCAGGAAAGAGCAATGTTATTCTACTTGTTGGAATCCAAGGTTCAGGTAAAACTACTTCTATCGGCAAGCTAGCGCGATTTTATAAGAATAAAGGATACAAAGTAGCCGCAGTTACTACTGATACATGGCGTCCTGGGGCTTATGAACAACTAGTACAGTTAACAGACCAAATTGGAGTTAAATGTTATGGTAACCCAAATGAAAAAAATGCGATCAAACTTGCTGTTAGAGAAACTAAAAAAGCAATAAATGACGAGCATGACATAATAATTGTAGATACTGCTGGCCGACATAAAGAAGAAAAAGAATTAATGAGAGAGATGGAAAAAATCGAATCAAGTTTAAAACCTAACGAAGTTATCTTAGTAATTGATGGAACATTAGGGCAACAAGCTTATTCACAAGCAGAAGAATTTGCTAAATCTACAAATATTGGTAGTATAATCGTTACCAAACTAGATGGAACAGCTAAAGGAGGTGGAGCACTTTCTGCTTGTGCTGCCACTAATCAATCCATTAGATTCATTGGAGTTGGTGAAAAATTAGAGGATTTGGAAGAATTTAATCCAACAACATTTGTAGGTTCTCTATTAGGCATTCCTGATATAGAAGGATTGGTCAAAAAGGTACAAGAGGCTGAGATTGATGTTGATTCTGATTTGGTTAAAAGAATGATGAAAGGAAAATTTACTCTCGACGATCTTTATAATCAATTGAAATCTATTAAAAAAGTTGGTAAAATGAAAAATATATTAGCAATGATGGGAGGAGGTAATATTCCTGAAGCGCTAACTGATGACGCTGAAAAAAATTTAGAGAAATGGGAAGTTGTTTTGAATTCTTTAACTCAAGCAGAAAAAGACGATCCAAAAATTATCAAAAAAACACGAAAAAGAAGAATTGCTCTTGGGAGTGGCACTGATTACACTACAATAAATAAAATGCTTGATCAATATAATCAAATGAAAAAGTTCATGAAAAAAGCTCTTCAAATGCAAAAAAAGGGAAAAGGAATGCCGGGTCTTCCAGGATTAGGAAAAGACTTTAAATTTTAACATGTATATTTTAATCTGATCAAGTTGGATTTCTTAATATTTTTGGAATGCGTTACTCAATATACCAAAAGCGATATTGATAAAGGAAAAACTCCCCTCGATGTATATACGCTCTGCGCTATTATAAGAGAATCTTTTTGTATATCTTATACAATAAGAAAAAATAATAATTTATACTTATATATTGAAACAGATCACCTTTTTATAAAGATTGAAGGTAAATCTGTGAGATATTTAGGTTCTGATGAGAGATCCCAAGCTTTACTTTTATTGAGAGCTATTATGAAAATAGAAACCAATGAAAATTATAACGATCGAGAATGGATAAAGTCAACTCCAGGGATATACATCAAAAAGTTGCCTAGCTCAGAATTTATTTTGGAAAACATTAACGGCAACTTTAATGATAATAGGATATTTATTACTGACATTTCTAAAGAAAAAGTTAAACAAAATGTGAAGTATGGAGAGAACATTGATGAAAATAGCTCAGATTGCTATCTTTTTTCATTTTCTCAAGAATCAATCACTTTTCTTAAGTTTATACAAAAAGTTAATGAAGAGTGTAGTTTAAAAAATATAGATCTTTCAAAAATAAGAGGAATTGAAAATAAAATATTATATATAAATTTCTTAGACGATCACAGAAATTACTGAAAAACTGATAGGAAACGATGATCTTAAAAAATGGGCTCATATATAGTGACAGTTTGCTTCGCAATGGCGTTATTTTAATTCTTGAAGGTTTTATAAGATCAGTAATATACGATATAACCGAAGAGAGTCTACAATCAATAAGGGATCAAAACACGGACGGAATTGAAATTGATTGTGAAAAGAGAACGATTATACCAGGAATAATTGATATTCATTCCCACTTGAGGGATATGGAACAGAGTGAGAAAGAAACATTTTTAACAGGAACTTTAGCAGCAGCGTTCTCCGGAATAACAACTGTTTTCAATATGCCGAACACAAAACCTCCAGCTATAAGTGCAAGCCAGGTTAAAGGATGGATGGAAAAAGCACACAATAATATACATGTAGATGTAGGGTTTATAGCGGCGATTCCAAGGGATTTCGACTTCGAAGAAATAATTTCTATTATTGATTTAGGTGTTGTAGGTTTTAAAATCTACCCATTAAATTCTTTAAACGGTATTGATTGGACAGATCACTTAAATATTCAAAAACTTCTTAGTACATCCTCAAAACTCCAAGTTCCGATTTTTATTCATCCCGATTGGCCTTTGAACGCCGAAGAAAAAGAAAAGATATTTCAAAAAGGTGTTGAAGAAAAATTACCGTTTTTGAAACTGCACAATAAATTATACCCAACCTACATGGAAGCTAAATATGTGAATTTTATTCTTGAAAATTATTATAAAGTTGTTGTGGATTTAGATTTAATCCCTGAAGATTATCCTATTATCCATTTCTGTCATATTAGTTGTCGGGATAGCCACTCTTTGATTAAAAAAGCGTTAAGTACGAGTAAATTCTTAAAAATTACATTTGAGATAACGCCCCATCATCTATTATTAAATGATTCTATTCGGATTGAAAATCCTAATTACGCTAAAGTTCTCCCTCCTTTAAGGGACGAAACGCACGCTTCTTATCTATTTCAGGAGCTTAAACAAGGTAATGTGAAATTACTGGGCACGGATCATGCACCACATACATCTGAAGAGAAAAACAAAGTGTTTCACGACGCACCCTCAGGATTTCCGGGATTTGAGTCATACCCTTTTGTAGTACTAGACCAAGTTTCTAAAAATGAAATTTCTTTAGAAACATTCGTTAAAATTACTTCAGAAAATCCAGCAAAGACTTTTAAGTTAAATAATAAAGGTTTTATTAAAGCGGGATACGATGCTGATTTAATTATTGTAGATCGTGGAGATGTTTATCCTATTGAATCAAAAAAATTCAAATCAAAAGCAAAGTTTTCACCTTACCAAAATTATCAAACAAGTGTTCACATATGGAAAGTATTTTTAAGAGGCATAGAAGTAAATATTGATGAATCTAATCCTATGGGAAACATAATTAAAGGAGTAATTTAAGTAATTATTATAATTTGTCATCTCATATATTAAATTGAATGCAAAATCTTAAAGTGAAAATATGGTAGATAAAGAAATCTTTACCGTAGCGGACGGAAAAGAGCTAATCCAATTTGCAAGAGATAATATCGAGTATTATCTTAAGAATGGTGAAGGTATCATGATACCTGAGGTTATAAAAGAAAAATTTAAGGAAAATTATGGAGCATTTGTCACTTTAAATACTCATAATGTAAAAGGTAATCCTTTAAGAGGTTGTATAGGATATATAGAACCAAAATTTGCATTATACGATGTTATTCATAAAGTTTCAGTCAGTTCAGCAACTGAAGATACTCGTTTCTCATCCGTATCTAGTGACGAAATGGATAATATTACTATTGAAATTTCAATATTAACTCCTCCAAAGATACTAGAAGTTAGCTCTCCGAATGAATATCTTGAAAAAATTGTGATAGGGAGGGATGGACTTATAGCGGAGAGAGGAATGCGAAGAGGATTGCTTCTTCCACAAGTTCCAATAGATCACGATAGGAATTGGGATGTAGAGACTTTCCTTAATCATACATGTAGTAAAGCGTGGCTTTCTTCTGACGCTTGGAAAGATATAAAAGGAACTAAAATATCTTCATTTCAAGCAATTATATTTGAAGAAAAAACTCCGTTGGGAGAGGTTGTTCGTAAATATTTTTCTTAGATCTAAATAACTTAGCATGTTCTTGAGAATTATGGAAAAAGATGAAAATTTAATTTTAACGATAGATATTTCTTCTAATTCAATAAAAGTAGGGTTAGTATCCGAACAATTAAAAATTAAAGTCTATAACTCTCAAGAATTAAAAATATATAACGAAGATTTAGATGGTTTTGCTAAACGCTTTGACATGGATGACCTTTGGAAAAAGGTTATTATAGGAATGGATTTTGTTCTTTCCAAATCTAAAAACAATAGGATAGTAGGTTTATCAAGCTGTACTCAACGAATTGCCTCCGTTTTTCTAGACGAAAAAGGAAACGCCTTGTATGGAGGACCTAATATCGATATTCGCGGTATTGATTCAGCCTATCTTATAGACGATGCATTTTCAGAAAAGGATCTATTTGAAATAACTGGACATAGTCCGTCTCTGCTATTTTGTCTAGCAAGATTATTGTGGTTTAAAGAAGAAGCTGAAGAAGTTTATGAAAAAATAAAAAAAGTATTGACATTAGATGATTGGTTAGTCTACAAACTTACGGGAAATTTTTATTCTGACCTATCCTCTGCAGCTGAGTCCCAAATACTGGATATTAAAAAAGGAGAATGGAGTTCTGAAATAATAGACACTTTCAATTTTGATCCCGATTTTTTTCCAGATATTGTTGATTCAGGAACTGTTGTGGGCGAAATAAAAGAAAATTTAAACAAAAGATTTGATACTGTCCTTAAAGGAATTCCTTTTGTAAAATCGGGGGGAGATACGCAAGCAACTTTATTAGGTATGGGTGTAATCGAAGAAGGTAATATAGGCATTAGTTTAGGTACTACATCACCGCTTCATCTCGTTGTAAATAAACCCATTTTTGATCCTAATTGTAATTTCTGGACCTCATGCCATTCAATAAAAGGAAAATGGTTAATTGAAAGCAATGCGGGCAACACGGGCGCGTCCTACAATTGGTTTAAAGAAGCATTTTTATCAAGCTTTACTGACAATCCAGATTCTTTAGTAGAAGAATATCTAAAAAGAACAACGCCAGGAGCATTTTCGACTTACACCTACTTGGGTCCTGAAAAGATGAATATAATAAATACTACTTCTATTAAGAGAGGTGCTTTTGTTTTTCAACCACCTATTATGGTGTCTGAGGATGTCCCCAAAATTGAAAATTTTGCCAGGAGCGTTCTTGAAAACATAGCATTCGGAATACTTGAAAATCATCAAGTGTTACGCAATCAAACTGAGCTTAGCACAAAAACTTATGTTGCAGGTGGGATGGCTAAATCGAATGAGTTTTGCAAATTGTTAGCTAATATATTAGATAATCAAATTTCTGTTGCCTGTATTAGAGATTCAGCATTTATTGGAGCTGCAATAAATACTCTAATAGGTTTAAAGTACTATTCCAATTACAAATCGATCATTAGTAAGTTATTAGCATTTGAAGACGTAAAAAACGATCCTGGTGTCTCTGATAAATTCAAAACAATTTATCTTGAGTGGAAAAACCTAAAATCAAAAATTGATAGTTTATGATTTCTTCTGGTTTTTAATTTTAATATTTTTATAAACGATAGTAAATTACTAACATTAAAAATAATAATAATCTTGTTTTCGTATTTTAAGGGTGAATAGAATTGTCAAATTTTGAAAGTTTTGAATCTTGTTTAAAGGAAATTGAAAATCGTTATGTTAATACAGAAAAAGTAAGAAAAAAATTAGCAAACTATAATGAACCGATACAAATTTCATTTTTAGACACTAATCGTAGCGTTATGATCTACGTTAATATGGACCAAGGAATAGAGGTAAAGGATAACGCTAGCGACGAAACTGCTACAGTTAAAATCGAGTTTACATCAGAAAAGATATTGTTAGATCTTTTTAACAAAGAGCTCGGAGCAGTGAAAGCGTATTCTTCAGGAAAAATAAAGGTCATTGAAGGAAACATTAGAAATTTAATGAAACTGAAGAGCTTGATGTTTTAACTAAATTCAGTTGTTTTAATCATATAATCTAAATATAATTGCGTGATTATATAATCTAATACTTAAAGAATGGATAATCTTTTAGTTGGGTTGAGAAATTATGAGAGCATTTATAACAGCAAGTATAACTGATGATGTTTTAGAAGAATTGCGAAAGAGTATGGATGTAACCTATGAGAGTTGGAGGGATACTGGAAATATATATTTTGACATGAAAGAGATGATTGAAAAATTAAGGAATTACGATGTCTTCATAACTGTAGCGGATGATTTAAAAAAAGCAGAACTTTTTGAACAGACAAACTTGAAGCTGATTGCGTCTTGTCGTGGGGATCCTTTTAACATCAATTTAGACGCTGCTACCAAAAAAAATATACCTATTATTTACACGCCAAACAGGAATGTCGTTGCAGTTGCTGAATTAACGGTTGGTTTAATAATATCTATGGCAAGAAATCTTACTAAACTAGACCGGTTCTTACATTCGGAGGATTTTGAGATTATAGAGTTTGAAGATTGGATTAATTGTTATAATAAATTCATGGGAAGCGAATTAGAAGATAAAACAATAGGCATAGTTGGTTTTGGTCAAATTGGGCAAAGAGTAGCCGAACGATTAAAACCATTTGGTGTTAAATTTCTAATATATGATCCATATGTTTCCGAAGAAAAAATTAAAGAGTACGGGAACAAGACAGATATCGACTTTTTAATGAAAGAATCTGATTTTATTACCTTACATGCAGTAGCAACTGATGAAAATGATAATCTTATTAACGAAGAACGGATAAAAATGATGAAAAGCTCGGGATATTTAATAAACTTGGCTAAAGGAAGCCTCGTTGATTACGATTATTTATACAAAGCTTTAAAGAAAAAAGAAATCGCTGGAGCTGCTTTAGATGTATTCCCTTTAGAGCCTATTGATGAAGATAATGAGTTTTTAGAATTAGATAATGTTATCGTAATGCCCCATATTGGTGGAAATACAAATGAAGTAGTTAAGAGACAATCTAAAATGCTCCTTAAAGATATTAACATTTGGTTAAACAATGGGATTCCTTCTCATATATTAAATCCCGAAGTATTTGGAGTAAGAGATGTTAAACAATATAATAATAGGGAATCTGCCCAAAGTTATAAAGAAGAAATTGTTTGTGTTTGTAAAAAATTATTAAGCGACGGTCATGTTATTGGATCAGCCGGAAATGTAAGTATGAGAGTTAAAAAGGGTGATGAAGAATTCGTTTTAATCACCCCGAGTAATGTTAACTATAAAGATATGGAACCTAAGGATGTTTTAATTATTGATCTTGAGGGCAAAGTAATCGAGGGAGAAAGAAATCCCTCAGTAGAAAAACACCTACACTTAGGAATATACAAAGAACGAGAAGACGTTAATGCGATTATTCACTCACACGGAATGTACTCAACAATACTCAGTACGCTGAATTTGTCTTTACCTCCAATTATGGAAGAACTTGTGCCCTATTTAGGTGGAGAGGTTTTATGTTCGGATTACGGTGAGGCTGGAAGTGAAGAATTAGCCGATAATGTAAAGGCAAGTTTAGAAGATAGAAGCGCAGTAATCCTTGCCAACCATGGGAGTTTATGTTGTGGAAGCCATTTAGAAGGAGCTTACACCGTACTGCAATATTTAGAGAGAGGATCAAAAACATATTATCTTGCTAAATTAATTAAGGAGCCAAATCTATTACCTGAAGATACAATAGATTATGAAATGGATATCTTTGACCTATTTAAGGATTCTAAGAAAATATAAGATGAGATATAAATAGTATAATAGCATTAATTTTTAAGGAGGATGTGATTTATTTGGTAGGTTACCATAAAGAATTATCCTTAGCAGTTGATTTAGTTAAACATGCTACAAAAATTACAGAATGGTTTAGATCTAAAAAATCTTTGTTTTTTATAAAGAAGGACGATTCTCCAGTTACTTTAGCGGATTTTGCTTCTCAAATTTTTATAATATCGACTATTAAAAAATATTTTCCCGAAGATCAAATCATCGCCGAAGAGGAAAGTAGCGTTTTTATAAACTCAGATGCTGAAAACATAATTAAAAGATGTTATACATCATTAAATATAACTTTTGAAGAAAATCTGAAAGAAACTCTAAACTATCGTGGTTTTAGGTCTAAACGCCAATGGACAGTTGATCCCATTGATGGTACTAAAGGTTTCCAAAAGGGTTTAGCATACGCTATTGGGATGGGATTTATGGTTCAAGCCGAACCAACAATATGTGCTATAGGTGTGCCTAATTATAAAAATACAAGCTTAACGATCTTTTCAGCTGAAAAGAACCATGGGGCTAAAGTATCGTATGGAGACCAAAACTTTACTAAGATAAGTGTTAGTAATAAAAACGAAATTAAGAAATTTCGAATTTGTCATTCTCTACACTACAATGAACCTTGGGTTTTGAAATTTGCCCGATCACTCGGTGTATCAAACTTCATTCCATTAGACAGCATGGCAAAGCTATGTATGGTTGCTGATGGTTCGTCTGAGCTATATATTAAACCTATGAATATGCAACGCTCGTTTACGTGGGATTTTTTACCAGGTGAATTGTTAGTTAAAGAAGCTGGAGGAATGATTACAGATATTAGAGGCAATCCAATTCAATATGTAAACGATAGGTGTAAGATTACTGCGCCTGGCTTAATTGCCTCAAATGGAATTAGGCACGATGAATTATTAAGTGCTCTAAAATCGAATGATATTCTTAAAAATAGTTAAAAAAAACAAAGTGAATTATGCTTCTAAATAATTAATCAATGTAGTTTGTGCTACATTTGGAGCTTTTTCCAAATTTGATAACCTTATTCCAACTAGTCTAACTTTTTTATTCACTGTAGAAAATTGTTTCAATAACTCATTAATTACTTTTAATACCTTATTCTTATCTTGAATATGATGCGTAAAGGATTTTGAACGAGTATATGTTATATATCCCTCAAGCCTTATTTTAAGAGTTACCGTCTTATAATGTATCTTATTTTTAATTACATTTTTATGAATTCTATTGTTTATTTCTTCAAGTTTAGACAATATTACATTGAAATCATCAGTGTCCTCGTAAAAAGTTCGTTCCTTACTAATAGATTTTCTATCGCCTTGAAATTCTTTTACTTCTCTAGTATCAAAACCGTTCGCAACATTCCATACCCATTCTCCGTTTTTTCCAAACAACTGAACCATTTTTGGAAGTGTAAGATTAATGATATCACCAATAGTTTTAATCCCTTTTCTATTATAATATATTTTTGATTTCTTACCAATTCCCGAGATTTTAGTAATATCCATAGGACTCAGGAATTTTTTAATATATTCTGGTTTTACGACCGTAACGCCATTAGGTTTATTATGATCTGAAGCGATCTTAGCTATCGATTTAGTTGGAGCACACCCGATTGAGATTGTAATGCCAACTTTTTTTTTTACTTCGTTTTTTAATTTTTCAGCTAAATCTCTAACTTCTTTATAATTAATACACTTATCTGATATGTCTATGTAAGCCTCGTCAATACTTACTTGTTGAAACATATCTGAATAGGAATTCACAATCTCCATTACTTCTTTTGAGGCTTTATGGTATTTCTCAAAATTAGGGTTAAGATAGATACCATGAGGACATCTTTTATAAGCCTGGGATATAGGCATCGCAGAATGAAGTCCGAACTTTCGAGCCTCATAGTTACAAGTACTGACTACACCTCGTCCTTTTCCATCTTTTGGGTCGGCTCCTATTATTACAGGTTTTCCTATATATTTTGGGTTATCTCGTGCCTCAACAGCGGCAAAAAAACAATCTAAGTCGCAATGTAAGATAAAACGGCTCATTTTTAATCGTTTTTATTAAAAAGTATTAATTTAGACAATGATAGTATTTCCAAATAAAATAAAAGAAGTTAGACTATATTGAATTATTAATTTTAAAAATGCAAAATCCAATAATTCGTCTCTAATGAATATCTAATATTGTGAAAATACATTTTTAATCAATCTTTAATTAAAAATAATATGGAAATAGATAAATTAGAACAACTTCGAAAAACGGTTGTAAGAGGAGCTCAAGAGATTTATAGTAAAGGTTTAGTTGAAGACGGTGAAGGCAATGTTAGTGTTAGGGTTAATAAAAATGAAATATTAGTTACTCCAACTTCCACTAAATATCTTCTATTAAATCCAGATTTAATTGTTCATATGGATTTAGATGGGAATATCATTGGATCTGGAAGAATTCCATCTACAGAAGTAAAAATGCATTTAGCAGTTTATAAAGATAGACCAAAAGTAAAATGTGTCATCCACAATCACTCTTCTTATGTTTCTATGCTTTCTATTCTTAGAAAAAATATTCCAATTATTATGGAACAACAATTAATTTTTCTTGGTGGATTAATTCAATGTACAGAGATTACAGAAGCTCATACAGAGGAAATGGGACTTAGTGCTTTAAAAGCGTTAGGAAGAAATAACGCTGCTATATTAGCTAACCATGGAGCTATAATATGTGGCAAGTCGTTAGATCATGCAGTTCGTTTTTCTGTGATCCTTGAAAAATTAGCAAAAGTGTATTGGGGAGCACTACAGATCGGAGAACCTCATGTCATCCCTCAAGAAAATCTTGAAGAACATGAAAAAATGTTCAATAGCTTATTTGCCTGCTATCCAAAAAGACTAAGAGTTAAACGAAAAACGGGGCGGGATTGAATGAAGTTAGGTATTAGTTCACTAGGAAATATCATGGAAAATGCGTTTAAAAACAAATTTCCTAATATTTCTAGTATGCTTTACCACTCTACAGAAGAATGTTTTAAATCTGCGGAAGAACAAGGTATTGAGGTTGTAGAAATAGTTGTGGATCCCCAAGATATGTTTATAGGTGAGATGAAACAAGAATATCTTGATCTTTTTAAATCGTATTCAATGGTAATGCAGGTTCATGGCCCTTTTATAGATATTAACCTATGTTCTCACAATAAAGGAATCTCTCAAGCCTCAATAGATGCATATTTAGAAACGGCTCAATTTTGTAGCGAATTTAAAGCCAAAATATTAACTATACATCCAGGTTTGGCTAATTTTTTGTTAGAATCTCTTAGAGATTATAATAGAATCCAATTAACTAAAGCAATTAATAGTATAATAGACCTAACAAATAATCTTGATATATCGATTTGCTTAGAAAATATGCCCAAAAATACACATATAATGTTAGACCAAGATAACATCGAAGAAAATTTGAAGTCTATTAATAGAAGCGAATTATTCCTCACATATGACACTAGCCACTTTTATACCAATAATGGAGATGTGAATTTACTTTGGGAAAAGTATCACAAAATTATTAAAAATGTACACCTTGTCGAAAACTTCACAACCGAGTCAGACACTCATCCGAACCTTGGTTCTGGGAAAGTTAACTTTAAAGAGATTTTAGAAACTATAAGAAATTATCAGTATAAAGGGTCTTTAATTATTGAGTTATCCTCTAATGAGGGTTTAGAAAACAGTATTGACTATATTCATAAATTTTTATGAAATAGTTTGGCTATTATTACTACACTTATTTAAGAACCATTTTTATAATCCATATAATGAAAATTATTTCCCTCCAAGTTAGCGAAGACTTGCTAGAGAGGTTTGAAAAAGTTCGAAAACAGAGCGGGTTTAGTTCCAAAAGCGAAGCTTTAAGAGATTCAATAATTAAATTTATGGAAAGCCATGAGAAATTCGAAAATTTAGAAGGATACAGAATCATGACAATTAATCTAGTATATCCTGTTAAGGAACCTATTGCTGATGAAATTTCTGAGCTTTATTATAAATTCCAGACTATAATAAAGGCTGTAAGCGATTGGAGAATTGCCGAAAAAAAAATCGAAATGGTTTTAGTAGTAGGAGAATTCGGATTTATTAAGGATCTTTACCATTCTATCGCAAAAATTAAGGATGTGATAAGTTCAATTCACGAAATAATATTAGATTAACTGTTATACCTTTAATCAAATCGAAGTGAATAATCTACGAATTCAGTAGGCTTTTGAGTAAGAACACTCGTACTTATTACATCAGGCTCTGAAATTAGATAGTCAAAAATATTTTCCGGGGTAATATTCCCAGATACTTCTATAATGACTTGATTACGTAATTTCTCTTGTTTTAATAAGTTTATGGCGTCCTGTACTTTATGTGGATTCATGTTATCCAGCATAATTATATCTGCTTTGTTTTTAACGGCAATAAGGACATTATTTACATTTTCAATCTCAATTTCTATCTTTTTTGTGAAACTAACTCGAGATCTTACATCATTGAGAAGTTTTACGATGTTTCCTTTGTAAAACCTTAAATGAGTTGATTTTAAAAGCACCATATCGTCCAAATTAAAACGGTGAGTATCTCCTCCACCCAAGTTTACGGCTTTCTTTTCGAATAACCTTAACCCTGGAAGAGTTTTTCGTGTACAAGCTATTTTCACATTTTTACCAGAATCCTCAATTATTTTTACAAATTTTCGAGTAGTTGTAGTAATTGCACTCATGTGACTCATAAGATTTAGACCTACCCGCTCACCAAGCAATATATTTCTGGAACTTCCGTCTATTTTCGCGACGATATCACCTTTATTGATTTGATCTCCATCTACTTTGTTGCTGATAACATTTACCTCTAAAAGTTGATATAATATACCCAACTCTTCTAAACCAGACAAATATCCATCGCTTTTGGCGATGATTGTGGCTGAGGATACAGATTCTTTGGGAATGGCATTTGAACTTACATCGATGAAAGAGTTATCTTCAATTAAGAACTTTTTTAGTTTTTCTTTGATTAAAATACGATTATAACTCATTTTCACTAAAGAATTTTGATAGTATTATTATTATAGAGTAAATACTAATTAAAATTATGCATAGCGTTGAAAAATTGTTTATTCTTAATAATGAAGTAAAACTTGAAGCTGAAGTTTTTCAGACAGAAAAAGAAACACCTAGTTGCGTTGCATTAATGTGCCATCCACATCCTCAATTTTTTAGGGTTTGAATCCCAAGAAAGGGAAAGTATGGCGGGGACATGTATAATAATGTTGTATCCAGTGTTTTTAATTCTTTCGTTAAAAAGGATATTTCGTGCATGCGCTTCAATTTTAGAGGGGCTGGTAATTCAACAGGGAATCATACAAGCGGTAAAGGCGAATTAAGCGATGTTAAGTCGTGTATTGACTATTTAACGGAGAGTTTATATTTTGATAGAGTATTTATATGCGGGTACTCCTACGGTGCAGCCATAGGATGCTCTGCTATCAATCATTCTGAAAAAATAATTGGATATTGTGCAATTTCTTTTCCTTGGGACTTTATAAGCGTCAAATATAAAGAGTTATCTCAATCGATAAAACCAAAATTATTCATTCAAGGGGACATGGATACAGTAGCACCTTATGAAAACTTTATGATACACTTTAATTATTATTCAGAGCCAAAAAAATTCAAGATTATAAAAGGGGCTGACCATTTTTATCAAGGGTTTGAAATTGCGATTAGTAGAATAGTAATGAACTTTTATGAATCAATAATGACCTGAATTATGCATTATATTTTTAGTAAGACTTTCCCAAATTGATGAGGATCGAATAAATACAATTTATTTAAATTGAAGAGAGTTTTTCTAAATCGGGAGTTGCGTTATCAACAGCCCAATCTAGTAATTGATCGTAATAAGCTTCAATTTCAGATGATTCGGGACTATTGGATAACACTGCTAATATAAATTGTGTGTTTTTATCAGGCATAATTATATTTCTACAGACAATATAATCCCCCTCGTATTTGATCTTTATACTCGAAAGAACGGACAAATTCATTTCCTCAGAAGCTTTATATGCCGCATCGCTCAATAAGGAACTCATGGCGGCAACAACCCGATCATCAACAACTTCAGCTTTTTGGGAAGCTAAAACTAATCCTGTTGAAGTAGAGAACAAAGACGCTCTAAAATTCCCATTTTCATTTAATTCTTTAAGTACAAGTTCAAGCCGGCTAACCACAGTTATTACTCCATTAAATTCTTTTATAATATTACTTATAAAAAAAAATTATTGCAAGATGTATATATATTATGAACTATATAGTATTTAATTTTACTTTATCTTAAATTCAGATTTATAAGAAAAGTCGATAGAATATTATCATTATCAATCTTCAAGGTAATAACACTTGGTCTCGCAATGGGTTGCTCAAACCCTTTTTTAGGAAGTGGTGCTATAGGTTTAATTGGGCTGCCCGGATTTATTAATAGCGTATTGTAAGGAGTTCCTTTAATAAGTGGTTGATGAGTATGCCCAAAAATTAGAATGTGGATGTTATGCTCTTTAAAAAAATCTTCTGTATTCTCAGGTTTCTTGTGTATTATTCCAAGGGTGTATTTACCAACTTCAAAATTTATAAAATTCTCTAATCCATGTATATTATCTGACTCTCCTCGTACGCATCGGACTGGAGCGATGTTTTCTAGATCGTCAAGAAAAAATGATTCACTAACATCTCCAGCATGAATTATTTCGTCAACATCGTTAAAAGTTTCCTCTAATTGTTTCAATAATTTATAATATAATTTGTTTTTATCAATTGGGGAAAAATGTGTGTCAGAAATGATTCCAAATTTAGCCATTTCTTTTTATTACTCGCTATAATATTATTACTCCAATTATAAAAATGAGTAATCCAAATAAAAAATCCATCATAATTCTAACAACAGTTTCTAGCGTACCTTCTCTGATAGTTTCATCAGGGGTAAAGTAACTTTTGAACTCTTGCCAACCTATAAACAAACTCTCTTTAATTCGAGAAAATTGCCAAATAAAGAGTATTATACCAATTATCAATAAAGGAATGTAAACATAAAATGTCATAAAAGAAAAATCAATATGGTTTATATAATTCCAAATCGAGAAAGCGGAGATAACATTATTTAGAGTATGTGCGAAGATCACTGGAAATATCCAATGCTTTCTTAAAACTACCATAGAAAGAACAATTCCCACTAAGAAAGTTTGTAAAAACCAAATAATCGGAAAACTAATTGGAAATCCAATTGAGGGTGCTGTAAATATATAACTAAAATGGCCCAAACCGAAGAAAAAGGAAGTAATAATCACCGCCG
>SOKP01000082.1 GCA_004375715.1 Promethearchaeota archaeon
AGATTATGCGAAAGAAATTATTGAGTTAATTTCTAAAAGTAAAAACCTTTAGTTTTATAATAAGTGTATCACAAATAGGTTTAATAAAATTAATTAAAAAGTAAACTATCACGCTAACCAATAATAGGAGATGTGAAGTATGGGTTTAAGAGATTATTTGGAAGGTCTGGATGAGAAAGGGCTTTTAAAGAAGGTAGATGTTGAAGTTTCGAAAAAACTAGAGATTTCTGGTATACTAAAAGAAATGGAACCTACCCCCGTAATGTTTAATAATGTTAAAGAATCAGACTTTCGGGTAGTTGGTAATGTTTTCTGTACAAAAAATGTTATTGCGTCCTACTTCAATGTAACTCCAAAGGACTTAATTCCAATGCTTTCGAGAGCAATTTTAGAGAGTTCTGAGCCAGAGGTTATAAAAAATGCTCCTTGTCAAGAAGTAATAGAGCCTACTGTCGATTTAGATAAAATCCCAATATTGCATCACTGCGATCGTGACGGGGGAAATTACATTAGTTCGGCAGTAGTTGTTACAAAAGATCCTGATTATGGTCAGAACTTGGATTTTCATCGAGCCATGCAGTTCTCGAAAGATAAATTCGCTACTCGAATAGTCCGAGGGCGGAATTTCCATACATTCTTAGAGAAGAACGGAGAGTTAGAAGTGGCTTTTTGTATAGGTAACACTCCAAATGTTTTGATTGCTGGCGCTACTTCAGTAGAAATAGGATTTGACGAATTGAAAATAGCAAATGCCCTCGAACCATTAAATCTTGTGAAAGCACATTCTGTAGATCTTTTAATTCCTGCTGAAGCCGAATTTATAATTGAAGGAAAGGTCATACTTGAAGAAAAGCACGCTGAAGGTCCATTTGTAGACTTAACAGAAACATATGACATAATAAGAGAAGAGCCAGTCTTCGAAGTTAAAAAGATCACACATAGAAACGATGCTATCTGGCAAGCATTATTACCTGGTGCTCTCGAGCATAAAATTTTAATGGGTATGCCTCGTGAACCAACCATTTTTAATAAGGTAAACGAAAGTGGTGTTAAGTGCTTAGATGTTAATGTGAATCCTGGAGGGTGCTCATGGTTGCATGCTATCGTACAAATTGACAAAGTTTCAGAAGAAGACGGAAAAAAAGCGATTTATGGAGCATTTGCTGGCCATGGAAGCTGTAAGCACATTTTTATTGTTGATAAAGATATAAATATATACGATCCTCTTTCTGTTGAGTGGGCAATGGCTACAAGGTTTCAAGGTGATACTAGAATGATCATAAAAGATAAAGAACCAGGGAGTAGTTTAGACCCAAGCGCAGAACCTGGAACAAAGTTAACGACTAAAATTGGTTTCGATTTAACGAAACCTTTGGTCATTAAAGGAAAAAGCTTCGAAATTGCTGACTTTCCTAAGGTTAATCTTGACAAATATTTTACAAAATAGGAGTTCAAAACTATGAAGCTAAATCAAGAAGAAAAAGATATGCTTGAAGGGAAATTTGGCAAAGCGACGCAAAAATCAATGGAGATTCTTACCACTCTTGGAGAAATTTTTGAAGCGGAAGACATGATTGAGGTTTTTGGTGTCCAAATAGCAGGCGTTTCTTACGCTAATTTAGGAGAAGCTGGATTAGAATATCTTACCGAAATGGCTGAAGATGGGAAAGTAAAAGTTTTAACAACTTTAAATCCAGCAGGAATGGATCGCGAAAATTGGCAAATATTAGGAATAGACGAAGAGTTTGCCATCAATCAAAATCGAGCCATCGACGCTTTTGCTAAAATGGGAATTATAACCACGTGTTCTTGCACTCCATATCTTATAGGGAACGCCCCTCATTACGGTCAACACATAGCTTGGGCAGAAAGTAGTGCTGTTTGTTATTCTAATTCAGTTATAGGTGCTCGAACGAATCGTGAAGGCGGGCCAAGTGCGTTGGCAGCTGCTTTGACAGGAAGAACGCCTAATTACGGTTATCATTTAGAGAAAAATCGCCATGGTGAAGTTTTAGTCTCGGTAAATGCTCCAGTCAATGGTACGGATGAATTTGGAGTACTGGGAAAAATAATTGGCGATAAATTAGTTGAGTTAGGGAAAAAAATTCCTTATATCACAGGAATCCCCTCAGCTACAATTGAAGAACTCAAATCTTTTTGCGCTTCAGTTGCAACTTATGGAGGTACAGCATTATTCCATATGGAAGGAATTACTCCTGAGTATAATAAATACCCAAAACCAAGCGATGTTAGGTTTGAAATAAATCAAAATAAATTAGATTCTGCTCGTGCTGAACTAATAGACGATGGAATAGAAATAGATTTTGTAAGTATAGGTTGTCCACACGCTTCAATTCACGAAATTGCTAACCTTGCAAAGCTCTTAGAAGGAAAAAATGTTAAAAAAGAATTCTGGATTACCACAGCTCGACCAACTAAAAAAATAGCAGACGAAGCAGGCTACACCAAAATTATTGAAGATGCTGGAGCTAAATTTGCTGCCGATACATGTTGCGTAGTGGCACCCATAAAGGGGCGCTTCAAAGGAATTATGGTGGATTCAGCAAAGGCGTGTTATTACGGGCGCGCAAAAAACAAATTCAAAGTAAAAATTGGCACAATTGAGCAATGCGTCGAGGAGGCGACAAGATGAAGCTACAAGGAAGGAAAGTTTATAAAGGAATTGCCGAAGCAGAAGCAATAGTAACAAAAGATGGAATTTCGTTTTATGGTGGCGTTGATCCTGACACTGGTAAAATTGTAGAGGTTGGACATGAGCTCGAAGGCCAATCAATCACGGGAAAAGTCTTAGTTTTTCCTACTGGTAAAGGATCGACAGTAGGTTCTTATACGATGTATAGAATGAAGAAAAATAATACGGCTCCAGTAGCAATTGTAAATAAAGAAATCGACACAATCATAGCAGTCGGTTGCATAATCAGTGAAATTCCTTGTGTTGATAAGATTAATATTGAAGATATTAAAAGCGGACAAAAATTAATTGTAAATGGAAATGAAGGTACCGTGGAGATGATATAGATGGGAAATGGAATAGGATATGGAAAGACCATACTATTTGGCGAAATTTGATTCCTAATTCTGGAATTGACGCTATCATTTCGTAGTATATGGTCTTCCTGCCATTGCCTCAGCATTGGGTTCGTATACAACTGCTGAAATTGAAATAGTTAATGGAA
>SOKP01000001.1 GCA_004375715.1 Promethearchaeota archaeon
GTTTTTTGTCCAATCCTTCCAATCTGTACCATTAGCCATTCAGGTGATCCAATTCCGTTTCCATATTCAATCCATATATACATCAAAAATCCTAAAAATCCAACGTTCGCTATAAAGATCACGGCAAAGAGATATATGTTCAATTGTTTAACGTATAAGGGCATGAAGATAAAATGGATCATAAAAAGGCTTAAGGAAATTTTCCCATAGTAATTAAACATCTTTACTATATCATTCGATTTCCCTTTTAAATCAATGAAATAAAAAGCAACAGCAATAATTGTGAGAGCAGCACCTAAATCATAAAGCATATTGGAAGCAGTTCCTCTAATTAAAAAATCAGGCATACCAGGTAAGTAAAAAAAGCTCTGACTGTTGGCTATTTCCAATAAAGATAAGTGACCATATTCTAATATATTCATAGTATCTACCGTTTGTAGCGTATATCCCATAATAACTCCAGCTAGAATAAGGAAGATACCCCATGTAATGAAGATCCGAAATAATCCGCTATAAGTTTTTTCTGATTTTTCCTCCATCGCCTCATAAAGATATTCTCCAAAAATGGTAGAAATAAAACAGATCGAAAGCCAAGGCAAAAGCGTGACGGATGGATTTGCTGAAGTTATTACGAAATGGAAAAAAGTTATTATTAAGTTTGTGTCTTTTCCAGTATAGAGAAACGCTCTAATAGTAGGAGTTAAAAAAATGATAAATATTCCAATAATAGCACGGGGCATCTTTGTTATTTTTAAAGCGTAGTATGAAAAAATTTGGGAAAATCCCATAAAAAATAAAATATTCCAACCCCACAGATTTAACGGGAAGGGGTAATTGGTTACTGTCAAGTTTATAAACACTCCAATCGCCATAATTATCAACCCTCTTGAAAAAACTCGATTCCTAATAAGTTTTTCAGGCATTTTTCCTGATTTTTTTTTCACTGTAAAAACTACACTTAAAGCGGAGAGAAAAATAAAGAGCGATGGGCCTAAAATATCTAGAAACATAAAAGCTAATCCGTATATGAAATACCAATCTTGATCCAACCAAACGGCAGCATAATGAGCTAACATTATGAAGATTATTGCAAATCCTTTTATAAAATCAATACTCGCTATTCTTCCCGATGAGGAATAATCTCTAATTTCTTCTATAGGAATGTCTTGTCGTAGGTAGTTAATTAAAGTAGGAGAATCAAAATTCTTTTCTTTTTTAACTTTCGATTCCATAATTGAAATTGTAAGTTATCTTCGTTAAAAAATTTGACATTTTTGGAGTGAAAAAAAAAATTCATCCGTTAGCATAAGTCTCTAAAGCAAAGGTATAATCAGCGCTCGATCTGAGAGCATTTTTAAACATTCTTACACGATTTTTTCTAGTTCGTTCAATTTGTTTAATAACCACTTTTTGAACTCAGAAAAATTATTTATTGAAGGAATCGCCTTTGTATTTATCGGTTGTTTTACATTCGGTATAGTTTCTGGTAATTCGCTTCGATTACTTCCTTTTTTTTCTGGTTTGTTTTCGCGCTCTAAATCGATATTATTAACAGAATAAGACAAATGCAACTTGTTTAGCATTACTTGGAACTCCATTAGCGCCTCTTCGGGGTCTGAAAAATCTTTCGTGGTGTTTTTAAGCCAGTTAATCGTAAACTCTTTTGGCATCCCTTTTTTCCAATGATGATTCCTCAGGTAACTGTAAAGCTTCTGGGGGTAAAAAAGCTGGGTCACTTCTAAATTTGCCGGATTGACTCTATCGTAGCGATAATCGTGGATTAAGTGAATAAACGACCTTCCTATTTTTCGGTTGGTCTTAATAATTAACTCGTATTCCGCAGAGTAGTCGATCTCTTTACTTGAACTTTTCTTCTTGGGTAATTGAATAGGACGATTAAACTCCGGGATCTCTATTTGGCAATACAATTCAGTAAACCTTAGAATTTTATTCCAATATTTCTGGTCGTATTCGTCAAGAATTTCTGGAAGGTTATCGGAACTATTGTTTTGATTTAACTCGGCAAAAATCTTTGAAGAAACGCTTTTAATCTTAAGGAGCTCGTCCACGATTACTTGTCTGGTAGGAGAATTTCGTAGTATTTCTTCTTCAAAAGATAAATCTCTACCTTCAAACTCGTAGTTTAAGAAAGTATTGTTTTTTTTGTTGTAGAAAACGAACTGATCGCCGTTTGCTAAGCTTTCTACGTTCTCCTTTGTGTTGATGACGCACCTTAACTTAGGAGAATCGACCAATCTCTCTAGTTCTTCGAAGGACGGATTAAATATGAAATAAAGCGTTTGTAGTTGAGAATAGGAACTGTTACACTCGTACTCGATTATTTCATTTAAGTTATGAATGGCGGTGGAATCGATGTCCACGGTCTCAAAACCGATTGTAAACACATCCGCAGACCTTAGGTGTTTCAAATCGACATAAGGAAAAATTACTAAATTCTTTTGCTCAAAAAACAGCAAATGTAAAAATTCTGCTGTAATAAAATCGTCTCCTGTATCCATAAGCTTCCTCTCCACCTGGAATTTAAAAAATAATTATTTATACATTTTAATTCAACCTGAAAAAGTTTAATAACACGAGCACCATCAAATCTTCGAAGCATTTCCTCACGCTATTTCCTTCGATCGCAACGGTGGGATAAATCACTTGAGTTCCGTCTTCGTATTTCTCAAACATCGGTAAACCAAGCTCCTTTTTAAATCCTTTTTCGGAAATAGCTCCCTCTAAATCGCGTTTATTGAGCTGAATAACGAAAGGAACGTTCTTTTCGCTTGTAAAACTGATTAACTCTCGAAAACTTCGCTTATTTTGCTCCATTTTCTTAGGGTCGGAGTCTGCGACGAAGACTACCCCGTCAGCACCGTCTAACACGTATTCACGAGTGGACAGAAACCGTTCCTGTCCGGTCGCAGTCACGATTTGAGTTACGATGTTAAATTTTACCTTCTCGAGGTTAAGATAGAAAGACAATCGAATCGAATCTTGCCACAACGTTCTTCCGTCAGTAGTCTCAATAGAATATCCTCGATTAAGTTTTACCCCGTCGAATTTTTCCCTTAACCTGAAGTAGTTAGTGGTTTTTCCAGACTCGCCAGGTCCCCAATAAACAACCTTGAACTGCAACACTTCTTTAAGCAAATTTGTCCCGGATTTATCACT
>SOKP01000248.1 GCA_004375715.1 Promethearchaeota archaeon
CTACTTTTCTTTTATGTATTGCTAGTTTTTCTTCGCTCATGTCAAACACAGGGTTTTTTCAAGAAAAATATAACAGCTTTTACAAACTTAGAATAAATCAAATAACACAGTTTAAAATAAAAATTTACCCATTGAAAACAGATTCTCAATCGCATGTTAATCTTATTAAGAAAATACATCAAATTTAATAATGAAAAACAATAATTATCTAATTCAAACTTTAAATTCCTCGACAGTTTTTTAGTGATTGGATTATGATCATTTTTCTCAAAGTCAGTATTCTTTAGTATCCTACTATTTCGAAAAATTATTTAGGGTCCCTCTCTCATTTCAAATTATTTAAATTGATCAAGTATTTTGTGTTTAGTAGAATATAATTAAAAAAAGGAATAAAAGAGATGAAAAGAGTAAAAACTGCTCTTATTGTAGCTGTAATTAGTACTGCGGCAATTATATCAATAATTGGAATATTTATCTTCTTCTTGCCACCTCCTCCTTTTGACGGGGTACTTGGGAAGTATGCTTTATGCGTTCGGGGAGGATTAGATTATGGAGAGAACAATTTTACTGATAACGGAGATGGTACGATTACGGACTCCTCTACAGGGCTCATGTGGATGAAAAATGACAGTGGGACGACCATGAATTGGAGCGCAGCCCTAGATTATGCTGAGGATATTGATTTTGCAACTTATACTAATTGGAGATTACCAAATGCTAAGGAGCTTCAAAGCATTGCGGATTATACACATGCTCCCGATGCAACGGATCCTGCTATGCGTGGACCTGCACTTAATACTACAATTTTTAACCTTAGTGAAGTAGAATCCTGGTTTTGGACGAGCACGACACACTTAGAAGCTGCTGCTGCTGTTTATATATGCTTTGGAATCGCTTCTGCATATAATACTAACGCTGATGATTTTTCCATGAACGCTCATGGGGCAGGAGCTCAACGATCCGATCCGAAAAGTGGAGATCCTGCGGATTATCCAATAGGTAAAGGTCCTCAAGGGGACGAAATCCGCATTTACAATTATGCTAGGGCAGTACGCAATGCAGCAGAAGATGCCACTAATTACGTTATAGTAGATACGGGACAGAATTCGTTTTATGGGGAGGGTAGTCAAGTAATCACACCCCCTGCAAGTGACGAAACATATTATGGACAGGACGCTAATTATACTGGGGTCCAGCATGCATATCAAGATAATGGGAATGGGACGGTTACTGACAGTAATACAGGTTTAATGTGGCAGAAAGCGCCTGCTTCAGAACGCTATGGTTGGACTGAAGCAATGTCATATGCTGAAAATCTAACATTTGCAGGGTATAACGATTGGAGACTACCAACTATTAAAGAACTATATTCATTGATAAATTTTAACGGGAATATGCTAACACATACTCCATACATTGACACAGATTATTTTGATTTTGAATATGGGGATACCAGCACTGGTGCTCGGGAAATCGATGTTCAGTATTGGTCTAGTAATAAATATGTTGGAAAGGTAATGTACGGTTCAGATGGCGCCTTTGGAGTAAATTTTGCTGATGGGCGTATCAAGTGTTACGGTTATTAGAGTATAAAATTTTAATGTTTTAGTAGAACTAATTACAACCATTTTCTAATTCAAACATCAAAAAACTTTTGGGTTGATTAATGTTTAATTGTTTTCTTTTTTAAAAACCCATTCCATTAAAGGAATCATTGAATTTCTAAGTTCTATTCCATCTTTAGTCAATGAATATTCAACTTTTGGGGGTATTTCGGCAAAATATTCTCTTGTTATTATTCCCGATTTTTCTAATTCCTTTAATCTATCTGCTAATGTTTTTGGACTTATGTTCCCCAAACTCGCCATGATCTTATTAAACCTTATTCTTATATTATTGCCAATTATACTAATGATTAGTAGTGCCCATTTTTTACTAATAAGATTTATAATACCTTCAATTGAACATAAGCAAATATTATTATTTTCAAGCTTCTTATCAGTACAATGGTTTGTACTTTTAATACTTTCTTTTTGGGTAGTTTATCACCTTTTATTTACTTCCTATGTTATTTTAAACTTGCTAATTTAAATACTTTATTATCTATATTAAATATAAAAAAGAAAGTAATAGGTGAAATGTCAAAATATGTGTGATAAATGTATTCCAACACAACTTAGGCGAAATAAAACTAACAATTTCAGATGTGGGTGTGGTTGTATGGGAAATAGATGTCTTTCAATACTAGATGAAAAAAAATTAATATCAAAAAGCGATAAGAAGTTAGAGAAAAAATAATGTAAAGTATAAGGTGTGAGAGATGAATATAATCATAGCGCTATTAGAATGGTTACACTTATTAGCGACAGTTGCGTGGATTGGCGCAATGACACTGCTTTTGCTCGTAATTATTCCAAGCGCAAAAAAAACTCTCCTGCCAAATGAAACCACATTTAAAGACTTAATGAAAGCAATAGGAAAAAAAATGACATTACTAGTAAATGTCTCCATCCTTATTTTTTTTATTACTGGAATTACCCTCGGAATACTGAAAGAAGCAAAAACTACCGAATGGTCTACGATTCTTATAATTAAACTCATAATTGTATTTTTGATGGTTGGAATTCATTTCTCTCGGTTTAAGGTAATTGCTCCATATCTTGAACGAAAAGCGAAAGAGGATCCTTTAAGTAGAATATTTATGAAATTGAAAAAGTTTCAAATGAACCTTGTTTTGGTTAATCTGATGTTAGGCATTATAGTACTACTTCTTTCCGTGATTTTATAACAAACAATGGTATTAATTCTATTTATTTAGAATAAAATTTATTAATCTAAGATAATTCCAAAAAAGTTCTTTACTTCTTAAATATAATTCCCTTTAATACATTCAATAGCACTTAAAATTTGAGCTTCTAAAATTTATAAGAAAATTTAAATTTCCCTCAAAAGAGATCAAATCTCGATACAGTTTAGCGAAATTATTTAATGCGTTGTATATAGTTCAGTTTAAATTAATCTTTTGAACAATAATAAAATTAAAAGGGAAATAAAAGCACTTTAAGGACCTGTAATAATTCTAGGAATATTTACTAGAGTGTAGACTAGTAGACTTTTTAGAGATTTAATAAATTTAATAGTGGTTCAATTCCATCAGATGGTCTTATGGTATTTC
>SOKP01000177.1 GCA_004375715.1 Promethearchaeota archaeon
CTTAATTATCTATAATCCAAATGAAAAAGCAGAAAAAATTCGAAGTTACCATACGCAAGGTTTTGCGATGCACGGTAAGGAAATTCTCTTTAACGCAGAAATAATAACGATTGAAGACCAAATTGACCATTTATCTGGCTTCAAAGAATTAATGAACAGATTCGATATTAAAATTGCTACGACAGCAAAAGGAATGCACTATACGAATATAAGAAGATTAGCTACTTTCCCGGCAGAATTAACTCTTCCCGTGTCAGAAAAACCACTAAAAATTGCTTTAATTTTTGGGAGAGAGTCCCACGGACTTACGAATGCCGAAATCGAGATGGCTGATTTAGTTATACGCATACCATCTAGCGAGGATTACCCTACACTAAATCTTTCTCAAGCTTGTGGGATTATTTTATATGAGATTTATAAAAAAATACACAATCTAGAAATTGGAAGAGGTCCCAAACCAGTCTTGCTTGCGAATAAAAAAGATAAGCAAATGTTATACAAATTAATTAAAAATTTAATTATCAATCTTAGAATTCGCACTTACAGAAAAGAAAATGTATTTTTCGCCTTTAAAAATGTTTTTGAGAGAGCATTCGTATCTAAAAAAGAATTAAACCTTATTATTGGGGTATTTTCAAAATTGAATTTGTTTTTAAAAAAAAGAGAAAAATATGAAGATTAATTAATAATCTAACTAGCTTGATAATATCTAGGCTTATGGTTATAGATGACTACAAGTTTCTCAGGTGTATTGCTAACAATTCTTCTAATCACTTTAGCCAGAGCATTATGGTTTTCGTATCCCATTGCATGAGCCCATTCACTAGCAGTAGATTTGCCTAACTCCTTCAATTTATCTAAACATATTTGCTCATATGTCTTTAAAATTACTTTTTTCGATTTTAATATTACTATCTACCTCCCTTTCAGTTTTATTACTACTTAAACTTAAACATTTAATAAAATCATATAAGTGTTGAATGTTTCATAGAAAATTGCTATCTTCACCGCTCCTAACTATAAGAACAGTGGCTTTCAATTCCAAGTTTTATTCTGATAATTTCTCTTAGTATTCCAATAAATTCTATCCTAAAAAAAAATTAGATGAGAGGCTATTTAAACCATGATGTCAGACATTTGTAAACGAATACACCTTTTTTGTATAAAGGTTTAAATTAATCCATTGTACAAACCAAAAATATAACTTACATAATAACCGACAAAAATAGAGTTTACTTGACAAAAACATATTTTAAATAAGTAAAAAGTGCTATGGGAAATAGAATTATTAAGCTCTAAATTTGATATTGTGGAATCTTGAATTTGTTTACATTTTTAGGATTAGGTGTGCTCCACTAATAACATTTTATTTTATATTTATTACCCATTTAAATAGATCTTAACAATTGGGAATGATTTCCCACTATTAAATGCGAGTTCTTTATGGATTAGTAATTAATGCGTTAATATGTATGAAAAAAATTATGGATTTACGGTAAACCACATAAGTGAGAAGACTTAAATAAAACTCAAGAGTTTGTTATTGTAGATAGACCTAATGTAAGAAAAATTATGTAATATAGGGAAAAAGTATAACCAAAAAAGACTCCTGCGCCATCCTGGATTTTTGTCTTTTGGTAGCGCGAAATCTTCGCGTAATTCGCCATTCTTACCCTATATTAATTCGGACCTTATTTTTAGGTCCTGGCGACAGGAGTCAACCTTTCTAAAAGATATAGATATAATAATGGAAGTTCAATTTATTTTTAAATTTCTACTATGTGAAATCTTTTTTCATCAAGAAACAGAGATATAGATGTTAGTAATGTCCATTATATGCATTAATTTTAGTAATTCAGCTAATTTAAGCCTTATTACATAAAACATGTATTCCATCAATATTCTACGGTAATGTTATCCACAAAATGTGAGCTTACCTTTAAAATAAAAAGATATATATAGCCTTTTATGGTAGTTTTAATTAACGATGTCTCAATCGTATAAAGATTTTTTAGATAAATACAAAATTGACGATTTTAAAACGAGTCTCAAGCTTACAGGACGCACAAAAGTAGATTTTTACAACGATATCGATAAACTATTAAAAAGTATGAGTACAATATTCGACAAACTTGCAACTATTGCCCCTATGAGGGGTGCCCATGTATTACTGGCAATAGCAAAACTAACAGGACCAGATAAAGTAGTAAACAAAACGGATGTTATAAGGTGCTTACATATTGAAAGATTAGAGAAGATTAAATCTGCAATTGAATATTTAGAAAAAGCGAAGTATATTACGATTGAGAAGAAAACAGAAAAATTCCATATTATAAAGTTAAACGAAGGAGATAACCCCGATTTATCAGTTTTTAGAGAAATCGTTCAGAAATACTGGAAATCACCTCAAGAAGAGGTAGAAAAAGCAAAGAGATGGAGTGAAGAAATATGAGAAATTTCCTGAAAAGCGTAACAGAGTTGAATTTTGAAGATGAACAGGGTATTAAGAATTCTTTAAAGACAATAAAATCAGAGTACATTAAAAAAGCGCTGAAATCAATTTTATATATTTCGATTGTATTGGCTGTGATATTAAGTAATTTACTCTACGGTTACTTTCCCTATATCGAGAAGAATATTTTCACGGGGTTATTAGCTTCTGAGAGTTCTACTCCAGAAGGATATGTGCTTTCCTTGAATTTTACACTAAGTTGGACGGTTTTTAGCACATCAATATTCTTAATAATCTATTTTATTAAATTAAGTCGTGTTAAATTCACACCCTCTTTAATTAGGTACATCGAACGGGAAACTAAATATGCGGGATTTGAATTCATAAAGAAAATTGAGAGTGTTGGATTATTTCTGCTTCTATCAACCGTTTCCATTGTAATTCTATTTTATATAGACACAAGACTCATCCAATTTAATAACACTTTTTGGAGTCTTTTCTTTAGATATTCGTTTTTTGCATATTTATTACTAAGTTTAGTTCTTCCTATCGTTTTTATCTTTAGAAACGATAAATTTGTTATCAAAGTTAAGGATAATGTCTTCGTTCTGTGTGATCTGCGTTTAAATCTTCGAAAAAAGAAAGAATACGATCCTAATTTATTAGGAATTATTCTAACATCAAATCGGTTATGTTCAAGGTTTGATAAATC
>SOKP01000109.1 GCA_004375715.1 Promethearchaeota archaeon
AGTTTTTTTCCTTTCAGTGATGTCACGGGATATGTATAAGTATTTTTGATTACCTTGTTCATCAGTAAACATTTTTGCTTTATTCTCAAACCACACCCACTTACCATTTTTATGCCTTATCCTTGTTTCATGCATATTTTCTCCATACTTGAACACTTTGAGCATAAAGCGTCGGGCTTTTTTATAATCATCAGGGTGGTTTAAGATAATTGAATTCTTACCAAGCAATTCTTCCTTTGTATACCCTAATAACTTTTTAAGAGAAAGTTCGTTTACATATTCAAGTTCAAACTTTTCGTTTAAAACTCTTATGAGATCGTTAGATTGTTCAGTAATAAGACGATATTTTTGTTCCGATTCTTTTAACTTTTGTTCAGCGATCTTCTTATCTGTTATGTCTTTTAGAGTTGAAATAAAACCAATGGTGTTTCCTTCGTCATCATAATAATTTTTAGATGAACTTAAAAACCACTTATATTCTCCCTGTTTAGGCAAAATTCTAAATTCAACGGGTTGTTCAAGAAAACTCTTCTCTTTAAGTGTAGTTTTATAAAAAGAAATCAATTTCTTAACGTCATCTTTGTGGATATAATGAAAGAATCTACTGTTTTTGGTGATTTCTCTCCCTTTCAACATCTTCGATAACTGAGGTGAGATGTATAACAATTTTCCCTCAAAGTCTACTATGACGATCGCATCCTTAGTATTTTCAATAATATTTCGAAATTCCTTCTCAGATTTCTTCAGTTTTTCTTCTATTACTTTTTTATCGGTTATATCCTCTACAATAGTAACGATTTGGGTGACTTGATTATTATTTATAATTGGAATCTTTCTGGTTACCGTATAAATTAATTTATCATTGAGTGGAGTAAATCCTTTTGTTACTACTGTTTTACCCGTCTTGAAGACCTTATCATATTCATTACCTACTTCTTCGGGTAAAAATGGAAATGCATCAAAGACATTTTTTCCAACATATTCTTCAGTTAGATTTAATGTGGTTAACCAGTTGTTTAAAGAATTGTTAGCGAGAATTATTTTATAATCCTTATCAATAACATGTATTGGGACTCCCATGGATTCAATAATTGTCCGGTATTGATGCTCTGAATCTTTTAGTTTCATTTCAGCAATTTTTTTTTTTGTAATATCTCGAACAACTGCTATCAATTTCGTCATTCCATCACGTTTGATGATTCCTCCCTTGGCTGAAACATTTACATAACCGCCATTCTTATGCTTTGTTCTATATTCAAATGAAATATGTTTTTGTTCTTCTATCGCTTCCTTCATCTTATTCATTACATTCAATAAATCGTCTGGGTGAATAAATCGAAGAGCTTTTCTTCCAATGACTTCGTGAGGTTGATACCCAAATATCTTAACAGTTTGAGGACTTGCATAAGTAAAATTACCATTTAAGTCAATCTCTACAATTGCATCCATAATATCATTTATTAAAGTTCGATATATTGCATCTGGTAGCTTGGGATATTCTCCCACACTTTTCTTATCTGAAATCATTTTCTTAAACCCTGTTATTTTAAGTTAAAAATATAAAAAATCATATCTTTAAGCGTGAATTTTATGCTAAGAAGTATTAATAAAAAAATCGTTAGAAAATCTAATTAATTCTTCTTAATAGTAAATCTAGAAAAAACAGATTTAACATTATTCAAAAAAGATGCTTGTTCGTTAAACTGATACGAAATTCTTTTTCGAGAAATCGAATAATAATTAATAAAAATTTATTTGCGAGAGCTCATTATTATTTGTTACTTTTATCTTTTTTGCGCTTGTAGTATAGTGGTAATATGCTGGCTTCCCAAGTCAGCGTCCCGGGTTCAATTCCCGGCAGGCGCATTTTATAAAATTAATTCCTCAACAAAAACATCTATACTCATAATAGTTTAAATATCTTCAAACTAATACCAGCCTTCAGTTTCCTGGTATTCAATATAATATATGGCTTTAGAAACTTTTCCACATTTTACACAATAGTAAGGGATCATGAGGTAATTATCTTTGATAAATTCCTTTTTCTGGATTATTTCTGCAGATTGGCAATGTGGACAAATATTTGGAGTATAAATAATCTTTTTTTTCATATTCATAACTTTTATTTTTATCACATCTCAAACTTTACAATTTTATTTCAAATAAAAAATCTCAATTTCTTATTTTGATATCGTGTGATTGAATTTTTTTATCTAATTTTTATTTCCTTCAAGTAAAATGTTTTTTAATTAATATTTCAAGACTTCTCCAATTTTCCGACACTGAACAAGATTCTTCTATATTTTCAACAAGATTTAGATAATGTTTATCAAAATTTTCAATAAGGTTGAGAAGTTTTTGATGAAAAATTGTCAGGTTTTCTTTTGCAATTAAGGCAAATATAATTTGGTTTGTCCTATCCATTTCAAATATTATTTTACGATCTCCATGATCTATTATCTTTATGAACTTTTCACCGTGAACAACCTCTTTTAAAATAGTAATCATTCCAACCAAACTACCTGAGATTAAAACAGAATCATTTTTGTTTATGTCTTCCACGAATGGATAATCATAGAGCAGGATTCCTGAATTATAAAAGATATAAATATGTAGCAATAAATCTGTCCAGTTAATTATTGGTAATCTGATAATAAATTTTGATCCTTCGTTTCTCCCCTCAGATTCAATAATAATTTGACCTCCATGTAATTCGATTATTTCTTTTGCAAAATATAATCCAAGAGAAGAATTTTTTTGAGTTTTTTTATTTTTGGGAGAAAGCATATTTTTTTTTTCTTTTTTTTTTAAATTTATATCTTTATTTTTTAGTATAATTTCAGCAAAATCATTATTTTGTTGTAAGGATATAGAAATCTCACTTTTTTTAGGAGCATAATTAATAATTTGAAGCAAAATATCTTTAACCACTTGTTTTATTCTATGCTTATCAACTTCAGAGTACAAATCCTCAACTAAATCTAAATTCAATGTAAAATTTTGCTTTTTTATTTTTATCATTGTCTCATCTACAGATTCACTAATAATCTCAATTAGACTCTCAATTTGTTTTCTTAACTTTATTTTTTCAGTTTCAATTCTAGAAATGTCGACTATTCGCCCAACTAAGGCCATAGATTTTTTTCCTCCTT
>SOKP01000022.1 GCA_004375715.1 Promethearchaeota archaeon
TCGCATGGACTTACTCGCAAATAATATTTTTTTCGATAATTCCTGGATTAATTGCTATTGCTCTTATTCTCCCCGTTAAGGATATTTCTTCCCGTGAATTAGTTAAAAAGTCAGAAAAGAAAAGCAAAAAAGAAAAAATGGAAAAGATAGATAAAAATTTTATAAAGCTGATTGTTGTTCTAGGAGTAATTGAATTCGCAAGTTTAGATGTCGTGTTTTTAATACTTAGAGCGGCAGATTATATTCCCGTAGATTTAATTTTTCTTATACCCCTTTTTTATCTAATTTTAAACTTAGTCTATACCATTTTTTCCCCTATAAACGGTTCTCTCTCGGATAAGGTTGGAAGAAAACCTATAATTGTTGTGGGATTGTTGATCTTACTAGTATCGTGTGTAATATTAGCGTTTCCCATTCAAGTTTCGCCATTTTCACTAGTGTTAATTATTATAATATATATCATGCACGGTTTTTATCTTGCCTCAGTAGATCCAATTTCTAGAGCATATATCGCAGATTTAGCAGGTAAAGAAAAAAGGGGACGCGCCTATGGATATTATTATTTTTCGGTCGGATTTATAAGCATGGTGGAAGCCTTAGTTTTTGGATATATCTATAGTGTGTTTTCGTATACTTGGGCCTTTATTTATATCTCAATTCTATTAGCTGTATGTATTGTGATTTTTACGATAACAGATTTTTCTAAAATAATAAAAAAAGCTGAAAAATGAAGCAAATTTTTCTGTTAGAATGTACTTAGGCAGATATCCATACTTCCGCTAGGTAAATTAAAACTTCTGAAGCTTTCTGCAATGCTAGCGTTGGAATATGTTCTTTCCTTGAGTGAAAAAGTGATCCTCCAGAAAAGATATTAGGTGTTGGCTTCCCCATTTCGCTTAATTTAGAACCGTCGGTCCCTCCCCTAATCGCATGAATTTTAATCTCCAATCCGGCCATCTCTATAGCCTTTTTTGCCATATCCACAACTTCTGGTTTAGTTTCAATAAATCGACGCATGTTCTTGTATTGATGAAGAAATTCTATATTAACCTTTAAACCAGGATTTTTAAATTCGTACAATTCTCCTAACTTTTGTAAGTATTCCATTCTCGTCTGGTTATTTTTTTCTTCATAATCCCTAATTATCAGTATAGCATTTGCTTCTTCTACGGTCCCACTCAATTCTGATAGATAATAGAAACCTTCTCTATCTTCTGTGTGTTCTGGTGACTCAAAATCAGGTATATCACTGAGATATCGACTCGCTATGTGTATTGCGTTAATTAGAAGGTTTTTGGCGTAACCGGGATGTACACTAAGTCCTGTAAATTTGATTTTCGCTTTCCACGCATCAAAGCATTCAAATTCTAATTCTCCCATTTCTGAACCATCTAATGTATAACAGAAATCAGGTAACCTTCCTTTGTTTATTTTTGAAGTTCCTCTCCCAACTTCTTCATCAGGCGTAAAACATATTATAATAGGACCGTGTTTTAATTCAGAATATTTTTTCCACGCTGCACAGGTAGCCATAATTTCTGCGATTCCAGCTTTATCATCCGCGCCAAGCAAAGTATCTCCTTCAGATGTAACTATATCTAACCCAATATACTCCGTTAATATTGGAGAATCTTCCGTTGTGAGCTTAATATCTGGATTACTTGCAAACTCTATTGGACTACCATTATAATTTTTGTGAATAACGGGTTTTACATTTTTGCCGCTAACTGCTGGTGAAGTATCGATATGAGCTATCAAACCAATTGTTTTAACATCTTCCAATCCGGTACTCGCAGGCAAATTGCCGTAGACATAACCATACTCATCGTGTATTACATCTTCTAAGTTCAATTCCATTAATTCAGATGCTAAAACCTTTCCTAATGCTAATTGATTTTGCGTTGATGGGTTTGAGTTGGAATGCTCGTCTGATGTAGTCCATATTTGAACATACCTAAGAAACCTATCTAATGCTTCTTTTTGCAAAAATTCTTTTATTTCTTCTGATAATATATTAATCCCGTCTTCTATTGTAATTATACCTTTTAGAATTTTTTTTAATATTATAATTTATTTATTCATTTCCCCCTAAATTTTGGCTCTCTTTTTTCTTTAAACGACTTCAAACCTTCACCAAAATCGTATGAAGCAATGTTTTTACAATACAATCTAAACTCGTGGTTCAAAGATGAAGGTAGTTTGTTATACTGAGAAAAATTCAGCATATTTTTATTGTAACCTAAACACTTAGTTGGTAGTTTTGCTATAGATTCTATAAATTCTGTAGATTTTGTCTTAAATTCTGAAAGGGGATAAACTTTGTTAACCAAACCAATTTTTTCTGCTTCAAATGCATCCAGTTGGCGCCCGGTTAAAATTATTTCTGTTGCTCTAGCGAAACCTATTAACCTAGGGAGTAACCAACTTGCTCCGCTCATTACACAATGAGCTCGTTTCACTCTTTGATCCCCAATTTTTAAATTATCTGCCGCTATACGGAAATCACAGGACAAAGCCAATTCAAACCCCGCACCTAAACAATAACCTTGAAGTAATGCGATAACAGGTTTTTGAACTTCTCTAATTAAATGAATTACACGGTGATGCGGGAGTTTTGAACCGTCATCTAATGGTTTAAACTTCACACCTTCAGGTCCCATACTTTTCAGATCGTCACCAGAACTAAAAGATTGATTATTACCCTCAATAACAAAAGTACGAATCGATTTATTCTTAAAATTTGTTTCCAAAATTTCTATTATTTCCATCATTAAGGGATAATTTAGAGCGTTTAGTCGTTTTGGGCGATTTAAAGTAATAGTACCAATTCCTTCTTCGATTTTAAAAATTACATGCTCAAATTTTTGTTGTCCCATAATTATTACCTCTTTGAAAACAATTTCAACTTATTTCTGTTTAAAATAATTTGTATTTTATAACTATAAATATCATTCTATCTGCCAAGAAATCTTAAAACTTCAATAATTTAAACAAAAAAAAAAAGAAATGTGATTAAATTGGTTACCAAATTTCAAAGATAGCGTCTAATTTAGTCCCAAAAACGATTAAATAAGGAATTAATAGGTCCCAAAGGCTAGTTAAAGCATTTAAAAGGATTACTACTACTATCCAGATTTCTAAACCTGAAGCGCCAAACATACTTAGATATACCATAATATTGAGAATAACCATTACAATTATCCTAAAAACTGTACCAAACAAACCATAAATTACATAATTCTTGACCTTCTTAAACTTTTGACTTTTTCGAATGCTTTCTTTGCGTTTAGTTAATCTAAGTAATAAAATGGGAATTATTATTAACGAAAATGTAGCTGAAAATTTCATAAATGGTCCAATTGGAAATGGATCAAAGGGCATCAGCATTAATGAGCCAATTCCGCAGCATAATACTCCAGCTAAGGGACCAAATATTAGGAAACAGGTTACCCAAATGATTGATACTGGGTCGAAATAAGCAAATCCTTCTGGAGTTCGTGGTAAGAATGGAACTACAAAAATTGATAGTACTAAGGAAAGAGCGCTGAATAATGCTGCTCCTGAAATTTGTAAAACGAATTGAGACGATTTTGACATATGAGATTCTTTTTCTTCTGACATCTGCTTGCTCGTTTATTATTAATTCAAATAGAACTTGTTGAAAAAGTAAATATAAAATTAAATTTAAACAAATGGTTAAATGTCTTTCTTCTTATCGTGAGATATATTCCCGAATTAAAATAAAATTAACTTGTTTTTAAAGAATTATGAATTGTAATTCTTGGAATTATATGTGTACTTTACTATCCTTAATATAATGAGTTAGAAGTTCCATTTAATTATAGAATACATCTACTCACAAATGGAGAGTACTCAATTATCAATTTTATTTCAATAGTTTTTTCTCGTTCGCATCAAATTCAAACCAATCGCTTAATTCTTTTAGTTGTTTTCTTGAAGTTCCGCTTAATAATTTTAAAAAAGGAATAAAATCTTGGACAACTTCAATATCTGAAACTTTGTACTTTTTTTGAATTTTTTCTACTACTAACCTTTCGTTTGCTGATAATGAAAAAAAACCAGTTGAAGTGAATCTTGGAAACGAAATTCTATGGAAATATTCATCGTGAGTTCTATGTTTTCTAGATAAAACAACACCTCCAGCAAAAAGATCGTAGAAATATGGTAATAACGACCAATATTGATTTTTGCGGATTCTTCCAAAAATCTCGTCAGCTAACGATAGATTTTCATAAGCGTTTGCGATTTCACTGTTTAGTCTAATATAAGAAGTTAGGTTTTCGTTAACCCACTTATACAAAAAATTGTAATCTACATCTGATTTATTGGTTACATTTCGAGCTTCCTTTAATGTATTTACATTTTGAAACAAGTTCTTGATCAGAGAAAAGATTTCCTCCTTGCTATCTCTGTTCAAATTTAAAATTAGCTCTTTATTGTTTTTATTTAATGAGCCTTGGCTAATTCCTTGTAAATCGTTAATAACCCCTCGTAAGTCTCCTTTATTTTTTCCGATAATTAATTCTAATTCTTTTTCGCTTATACCCGAAATATGTTCTTTAACAATTATCTTTCGGGTAATCTTCATTACTTCGTCATCTGGTAAAGAGTTTACTTCATATTTTTTAATTTTGCTGTAAAGCGATTTAAGAGATGTTTTGTATTCATTAGAACACATTATAACTGGAAATTGAGTGTTTTCTATTAGGCTTAATATCGTAGGGACGGCTCCTTTATCAGTAACCCCATATAATCCATCAATTTCATCAATCAAAATTAATTTCTTTTTGCTTTGAACAACAAAATCCATTATTCCGCGAGATTTGGTAGTCTCTCTCAATTTAGCCTCTAATGCGCCCTTAGTTCGAGTATCTGAAGCGTTCGTTTCTATTACATCCATATTTAAATCGTTAGCCAAAGCATACGCTATAGTTGTTTTACCAATCCCTGGAGGGCCCTCAAGTAAAACTGCTGCCTTATCAAGAGGTAGTTTCTTCTCATCTTGATGTTCCTTTTCTTCGTGGGTTCGATTGTGTGCTCTAATTTGTCGGTTTACTTCATTTATTTTTTCTTTTTCTTTAAAAAATGAGATTACAAATTTTCTTAAATCCTCAATTAGATCGACTTTCTGACGACCCACTTTTGCAGTTGGAAAGGCCATATCTTTGGTGAATTTGGGCCTGTATTTTTCTACCCATGGTATTTTCTCTGTATTTTGTGTATCCATATAACTCACCTACATTACTTCTGAAAATTGACAAATTTTTGCCAACAAATGTGAAACCTGAATGTCAGTATCCCTCCCGTCAATAGCTCTAAAATCTGCTTCAGCTATAAAATTTATCAATGTTATTCTTGAGTAAGTGCTAAATGGTAGTCTCGCTACCTCAGTTAACATTATTTGAAACATTTCTTGTGAAGAGAATTTATAACTTGATTGAATTTTACGTGATAATTCTCTTGCTTTGCGAAAATCTCCTTTAAAACACATTATTAGAAGACTTTTAACCATATCATTTTTAGAATTTGACAAATTCTCATACAATTTGTCAACATCAATATCATTTCCACTGATGGAACAGATTTGTAACAAATCTATAGCATTTGATAATTTGCCTGCTGTTATTCTATAAAGAGTGCTAATTGTTTCTTTATCGATTTTTAACGCTTCTTTCTCGGCTATAGTTGATATTAGCTCCTCAAACGAGAGGAAGTCAACTTGCGATATAAAGAAAACTTGACATCTACTCAGTATAGGATCTATTATCTTTGACACCTTCGTAGTTATCAAAATCATTCTACAATTCGTTCCATAAATTTCCATTAATCTACGAAAGGCTTGCTGATTCGAACCTAATGAGTCGAAATCTTTAACTATTAAAATTTTAAAGGGGACATCTCCTAAAACTTTTAACTGTATAAAAGGTTTAATCTTAATCCGAATAAAAGGTGGAGTAGTAATCTTTTTCCCTGCTATGCTTCCTATTTTGCTTGTGGACACATAAGCTTCAGATCGAGCCTGTTTCATCTCTTCTTTTGTTAAAGGGACATTAGCGTATGTTACTTTTGAATTAGCGTCATAAAATCTACCCAAAAATTCTTTCGAAAACAAATCTGCTATAATCGTCTTACCAATGCCCTTTGAACCCACGAATAGTAAGTGAGGAAAGTTCTTATCTTTAATAAACTCCATTAACCTTTCTTTGATGTCACTTCGGCCACAAATCTCGTTTAAGGTTTTAGGCAGATATTTTATACGCCAGATGGGGCTTTCTGTAAACAAACTCTTCTCATCCTCGTTTAAACTATTATTTTTCTTTGATACTACTTTTTATCAAATGACCGATTAACGACATTAATTGGATTCTTTCATCTGCTCCCTGACTTATTCTATAGTCAACATCTCCAATGTACGATAATGTCTTACTTAGATGTCTTGGTTGAATATCCAGATCATTTAATCTTCCAACAATTTGTCTTAAAAAATTCCTCGCATCTAAGTTTTCAACTGTTTCTAGCGTCTCTCTCGAACTAATCAAGTCTTTAGATTTAATGTTTTCCAATAATTCGGTTAAAGTTGAATTGTCTAAAAACCCCGAAACCTTTAATATTTCGTTAGAATCTAGATTTTTTAATAATTTTAAAGCAACTGACATCTGCAAAGTGTTAATTGCTTTTCTTAAATCGCCACCTGATATAAAAAAAAGAGTCTCATAAAAAACATTTTCCTGTGTTTGAGGGATATTAAGATTCTCTTTTTTTGAGATAAATCTTAACCGTTCAATGACTTTATCCTTAGATAGGTTCGTAAATCTAAATACTGCGCATCTTGATATAATAGGATCAATAATTCTATTGATATAATTGCACATTAATATAAATTTAACATTTAAAGATGCTTTCTCAATAATTCGTCGTAACGCTTGCTGAACTTGATTCGGGATATTATCCGCTTCGTCTAAAATAATTATTTTCAATGCGTTTTTTTCAAGCGTCAAATTCTGTGAGACAAAATTTTTTATAACGCTTCGAACATAGTCCATTCTCACTGTATCTGAAGCATTTAACTCTAAAATGTTAGAGAAATAGTTTTCCTTTTTGATCGCATGTCTAGCAATTATTAAGGCTGTGCTCGTCTTACCGGTTCCGGCGGGACCCGTAAAAATCATATGGGGCATGTTACCCTTTAACACAAACTTCTTTAAGTTTTCGACAGCAAGGTTTTGACTTACAATTTCCTCAAATGCTTGAGGGCGATACTTCTCAACCCATGGTGATTCTAAATCAATCAAAATGTTACTCGTTATTCTATTATGTTTTTAATCATCAAGGCTTCCTTTAGATATATCGAGTTCTAAAACTTCATATACTTTCTTAAAATGCATCTTAGCGTAAAGATTAGCTGCTTCTTTTGCTTTTTCTTTGATATTTACCTTAATTTTTTCTACTTTTATTTTTTGTAAGTGTTCAATCGCTTTTTTAACCAGTAATTCGCCAATCCCTTTCCCTCGATATTCTTCCATTAAATATACTTGCTTAATATAACCCTCAGAAGTGCCAAATGGGTCAATTCTCAACTCTGCGATAATCATACCGATGACTTCATTGTCTTTATCTTCATCTATCGCTATTAATATACCGTGTCGCTGCAAAGGGTCGTATATACGTCTTCGAATTCCCCAGTCAAATCTTTTCATATCGAATACATCGCCAAATCTTGATATTAATAATTTCATCAATTTCTCAAGGGAATCTATATCATCTGGAGTAGCGTTTTCTATTCTAATATTGTTCAATTCTTCAATTCTTCCTCATAATTGTTCTATTAATATAACTTAAAAAACCACATGTCTAATAATAAATAATAAATTAATTTCTCAAAATTTATATTTACTTGATTGACAAATTTCTAAAAAGTTCAAGAATTAAAATTAAATCGTAATAAACTTAACGAGCTGAAACTCCATCCCACGCTTTGACTTCTGGGTCTTCATATCCACAGACGACACATTTCTGATTTACTTCCCATGCTTCTAAAGCGGGATGTACCCGAGTAAAAAGTGATCCACACTTACTACATACTAAATATTTAGCTCCACAGCCATCGCACATCTTTAATTGCCCATGCTCAACGAATCGAAATGTCCTCGACATCCAGTCGTCGTTAACTAATCGAAAAGACTCTCCGTCACATTGAATACAGCGTTTTCCATCAAATTCTTCAACCATATAATCACTTCAAATGTTTTTTAAGAATTTTAACTTCAAATATTTTAAATAATAAATAGACTGAATATTTAAAAAAATAAAGTATTCTACATTTAAAAAATGATTTAAAAAAAAGAAAGGAACCAAGAAATTTACATTTCTAATTTTTTAACTGTTCCCGTTGTAGCCCCTTTTGGATTAATTTTTTCTAATTCAACGATTAATTGATAAACTTTATCGTCCTGCAAAGCTTCTGCAAATTTTACCAGCATTTCTTTGGAACCAACAAATAAGCCTTTCCTTTTCATTGGTTTACCGTCCTCTTTTAATGGATTAATTTCAAGAAATAACAATGATGGTCTAGTTTTAGTCGCAGGGACCTTTACTATAAAAACTCCAGGTATAGGAGCTTCCATTTTTTCCCAATCGTTTGCGTTTTTTAAATGGGCTCTTAATTGAGCTTCAATATCAGCCATATTCAATCACACTTCTAATTTATATTTTTATTAATTATTATGTGTTACATATAAGACATAACATATATACTATATGGCATATATAAAGTTTTTGGTAGTGAAATATTGGTAGATAATCGTAAAAGCGAGCAGACAAAAATCTAAAATAGCACCAAAGTCGTGATTTGATGTCTAATTTTAATTCGTCGGATTACTTGGGGTCGATTTCCACTAAATGCTTATATATATGGACGTGATATATAATTGTATAGAAAAAACAAGAGTTTTTCTAAATGTTTCAGATATGTGGTGATTAAAATAAAATTAATTTCAGTAAATTTACCAGAATCTTATCTAAAGGTCCTTGAGATCCTTGTTGTAGAGGGCAAATTCCCAAATCGTAGTGAAGCTATTCGGGTCGGAATTAGGGATTTAATTCGCACAGAATATCTTATAGAAGAATCAGTTAAGCGAAATATGAGTCATAATTTAATTCAACCTGAAATTCAGGAAATTATTTAATCTTCATCTTCTTTTTTTTATTTTTAACTACAAATCTTTTATTCTCTTTCTTCTTTCTTCGCGTCTTTTAGCAATTTTAGCTCGAAGATCCTCCTCGTCTAATTTTGGAGAAACTTTTTTTACTTCCGGTTCTTTTTTAATGTCTAATTCTTTTTTATAAATGTTAATCTTGTCTTCAATTTCAAGGATGAATCTTTTTCCTATCTTCGTTTCAGTCAAATTAAATATAGCTTCGTTTAATTCTGTGATAGCTTTCATAAATAAATTATTTGACAATGAGATTTGAGCTTTATCTAACGCCTGATATGCTAACCTAAATTTAGCGAAGTTCTCGTCTCTATCGAGTTCGACATTAGTGATAATTGGAACCTGACTAGCGTTTTCCAACATTTCAATTTGTTTTTTCATTTCTTTGATCATTTTGTCTTGATCTGTGTGTTCTATTTTCTTGATGACTTTCCTTAGAGCTAATATTCCCTCGTTGTATTTAAGATTCTTAATAATTTCATGGGCTTTGTCGCGCTCTTTTTGGATTAATTTTTCCCGCTGTTTCTTCTTTTCCTCTTTTCTTATTTGATCAAGTTCTTTTTGCTTTTCTTCGGCTTCCTTTAACAACTCTTCCAGCTCTTCTTTCTCCTCTTCTTTCTTCTCCTGGTACGCTTTTAGTTTTTCTGTTTGTTTCATTTCTTTTTTAAGTGTAATCATAAGGTCGTTATTGATCCGGCTAACCTCATGCTCCCATCCAACTTTTTTGAACAAATCTCGCCCCATTATGTACTTCTCATAGGCTTCTTCGAACTTCTTATCGTCTTTCAATTTAGTTCCTGTTTCTAACAGTAGATATGCTTTATCAGAAATTTCTCTCTCTCTTTCTTTACCCTCTTGAATTGCAGATAGTTCTCGTCTTCTTTGTTCTTGTTGCAAATCATGTAAATCTTTAGCTTTAGTGATCTGTTCTTCAAGTTGAGCTTCAATTCTTATTTTTTCACGCTTCTTCTGGGCTAGTAATTTTTCCTCCCGCTCAAGTCTTTGCTTTTTCAGCTTAATGGCGTTAATGGACTCTTTAGTCATTTTTCTGCCTTCAGGCCAATTTATTTCATCAAATATTTGTAGACTTTCTTTGTAAAACTTAATAGCTTTGTCAAAATTGTTTTGTTTCAACTCTCTTTTAGCGAGATCCATAAAATTAAAAGCTCGTTCTTTTTTAGATTCGTATTTCACTGTTCTTTTTCTTTTTTCTTCAAGTTCTTTTATTCTTAACAGTGAAAGTTCTTCTTTAGCTTTTTGTGCTTCTTGTACTTTATTTTCAAAACGTTTAGTTTCTTCTTCTTGTTTAGCGACCCGTTCTAATTCTAAAGCTCTTAATCGCTTAAATTCATCAAATTTTTTTTGATAGTAATTAATTGAGTTTACCAATTGATCTGCTTGTTCAACCCAACCAATTTTTTCAAAATCGAGTTTTGCAGTTTTGTATATCTGGATAATTTCTTTAAATGGGGATATTGCTATCGAAGTTCCTTCCTTCTTCTTAATATCGTAATCTTTAGCCATCTTCTCAGCTTGAGATAATTTGTTAAAAATTTCTTCAGATTCTTTAGATTTTGCTTCTCTTGATTTCTTTAATTCATCAATTCGCATTTCTTGAATAAGGTGGTCATCTTTAGCGACCAAAACGGGTCTAATTTTAGATTTTTCTATTTTTTGTAATTCAAAAGCTCGTAGGTTCTCATCTTTTAGTTTTTTGCTTTCGTAAAAACTTATTGTATTGTTCAATTTTTGTGCTTCTTCATTCCATCCAATTTTCTGTAGCATTTTACTTGCCGTTGCATACATATTGATTACTTCTTCGTATGGGCTCTCGTAGGAAAGAATATCTCTTTTAAGACTTACTTCATAATTTCTAACTGCTTTTTCGGCTTCGTCAATTAAGTTTAATGCTTGCGTCATAATTTCATCATTTTCTCTATTTTTACTATTAAGAGCATCTAATTCTTCTAGTCTCAGTGGTTTAATTTCAGTGGGTGCTTTGAGAGATTCTTCAAATTCTTGCTGTTTTTTGGCTTTTTGAATCTCTAATTTGCGTAATCGTTCATCTTTCTGAAATTTCGCTTGGTACAAAATAATTTGGTTTGTATATATCTCCGCCTCTTCTTTCCAACCTCTAGCATACACTTTTTTCCTTAAGTTTTGATAAATCTCAGCAATTTTTAAAAACGGACATGTTTTATCAAATTGCCCTTTCATAATCGCCAGTTCGTACTCTCGGGCTTCTTTTTCAGCATTCTCTATTATCTTATCTATTTCTTTCTCGAATATTTCTTCTTCCTGTTCTTGCTTAGTTAATTCTTCAATCTTTCTTAATTTTTTTCCATCGTACACCGTTGGTGCTTTTTGAGCTTCAATAAATTCTTGTTGTTTTTTAACTTTCTCAGATTCAATTTTCCTCAATTTTTTATCTTTTTCTAGTTTATCTTGATATATTTTTATTTGATTGGTATAGATGAGTCCCTGATCAGTCCAACCTTTTTCCAAGATTCTTTTTCTTAAACGAGTATAAATTTCGATTATTTCGAGATAAGGTGAATTTTCGAGCAGTTTTCCTTCTTTTAACGCTTTTTTCATTTCCATTTCGTAATTCCTTGCCATTTTCTCTGCCTTTTCGACAAGTTCTGTGATTTCTTTTTGAAAGTCTTGCTCTTCACTCTCTAATTTTCTTTTAAACTCTAAATCTTTAAGTCTTTGGGGTGTTATTGCACTATCCGTTCTTACTTTTAAAGAATCATCGAATTCTTTTTGCTTTTGAATCTTCTGAAGCTCAAGCTCACGCAATTTTTTATCTTTTTCCCATTTTTCTTGATATATCTTAACTTGGTTAGTGTAAATTGCGATTTGGTCTTTCCATCCTTTCGATATAACGCTATCTCGTATTTGATTGTACATTCCAATAATTTTACTAAAAGGTGATTCCTCTATTAACTTACCCTTCTTAAGTCCCTTTCTTAGGGCTATTTCGTAATCTCTTGCCATTTTTTCTGCCCTTTCGACAAGTTCAATAAGTTCCAATTGAAATTTCTTATCATCAGTACCCGTTATCCTTTGTTTTTCTAATTGGGTTAACTTTTCAATGTCAACGCTTTCTTTCTGAACTTTGCGGTATTCTTCAAATGTTTTTTGATCTTGATTTTTCTTAGCTTCAATTTCTCTTATTTTAGTATCTCTTTCAGCTAATTCAGTGTATTTCCTAATCTGGCTTGAATACATGGCTGCATCCTCGTTCCATCCTTTTTCTAACGCTTTATCTTTTGCATCAGTATACATTTTTAAGATTTCTGGATATTTTGAAGCGATATTCAAATTACCACTTTTAGCAGCTTTTTTAAATGCTACCTCATACTCTCGCGCCATTTTTTCTGCCATTTTTACAGAATCAGTAAGAGTTCCTTTAAGTTTTTCAATTTCAATCTCTTTTCTCTTCTGTTCTTTTAGAGTTTTGAGTTTTTCGGGATCAATTTCGGCAACCATAGTATCTTTTGTGATTTTTTGGCTTTCATCGAATAATTTTTGTTTTTGAATCTTTTGAGCTTCCATGTGACGTAATTTTTTATCTTTCTCTAAAAGAATCTGATAGTGTTGTATTTGATCTTCGTATAATTTTACCTGATCTTTCCATCCTTTTTCCTTTGTTTTATCCCTAACTTCCTCGTAAATTTTAATTACACTAGGATAAGCACATTCTTTAACTATATTACCTTTATTGATGGCTTTTTTTAAGTCTAGTTCGTATTCTCGCGCTAACTTTTCTGCGTAATCTATCATATCGGCAAGATTGTTTTGAAAAATTTCCTCTTCTTGTTTTATCTCAATTTGTTTTCTTATTTTAACTGCTTGAGCTTTTTGTTTTAAATTTTCTTCGATGGTTGAGCGTTCAATTAATTGAGCTTCTTGCTTTTTTTTTTCTTCAAGTTCTTGTTCTTCCCTTGCTCGGATTTGTTGAAGTTCTAGTTTATATTTTTCTTTATCTCTTTCTACATGCTCCTTCATATTTTCGATTTTTTTAACTTCATCTAACCAATTTATTTCTTTAAATAACAAAATACTTTTTTCAAATAAACCTATTGCTTCATCAAATTGGCGTATCCTTCTCATTTCTGTGGCTTTTCCAATAAGTTCATATGCTTGGTTAGACAATTCATTTTCCTTCTTTTTCGCATCTTCATATGCTTTTAATTTTTTTGCTTTTAGATCTAATTCAGATGTAAAATTTCCCGAAGCTTCCATGCCTTTATTATCTTCTTCAATAGGCGAAGATTTTTGTTTTCTTAAGTAATCTGCTTTCCTATTGTAGCAATCTTCAATCAATTCATTTATTTTTTCTATTTCTAACCTTTTATTTAATTTTTTAAGTATGCTAATGGCATCGTCATAAGTATCAAGGGCTTGATCAAAGTTTCTGTTGTTAACAAACTCTATTGCTTCAACTATTAGCGAATCTGCTTGGTTATACAAACTTTGCTCGTCTTGTTCCGATATTTCTTCTCCTTGAATGCTTTCAAATTCGTCTTTAGTCTCTAATTCGCGTTTTTTAAAGCTTTCTTCTCTCAGTAAGTAAATCTCTGAAATTTTCCCTTTTATTGCCTCGACTTCTGATTCTCTGTTAATTTGGGAATATAACCCAATTGCTTGACGCAAAATTTCGATACTATCGTCAAAGAATTGTGACTCTACTAACGATAACGCGTGTTTAACTAGTTCAAACGCTTCAGAAGCTATTTCCTTCTCAATATCCCCCATATCTGAGAAGAATGCTTCTTTTGTTGGATCGGGATCGTTTTCATTAAAATTTGGGTTATCCCCCTTTTCCCCATTACGGTTTACCATTTTTCATCATCCTTAAAAAAATCCTTTTTCTTCTAATTCAAATAATAAATTTGTAAAATTTAATATAATATTTAGCGATAAATTTTATTAGTATTTATAAACAAAAACAACTCTTTAAAGCCATAATTGGATTGACTAAAGCTTTTCACAGTTCAATCTTACCAAGACTTTTGTTCAAATAATCGTCACAGACTTTTTCTCCCTCTACTGTTAAAGTCCACCCATTTGAATCTTTTTTAACCAGGCGTAGATCCTCTGAACTTCTCAAAACTTCGTGAACTTCTTCTTCACTTTTACGTATGTTGAAATCAATTCTTAAACTGAAAAGAATTTCATCCAAAGGAACTGGGCGCCCTAGTTCATCTTCCATTACTCCCAGAGCTGCAATTACTTGTTGTTGTTCTCCTATAGCACCCTCAAGTTCACCCGAAACTTCTGTAAGTAACCAAGAAAACTTGTCCAGCATCTTTTTAATTCCTTTTTCATTACCACTTGCGAACATTTCCTCAAATTCTTCCCGAATTTTTTTTTTGTTTACCATAGAGAGCACCTATATTTCTAAAAAGAAAATCCTTTATATAAGTGATTATCTTTTATATTAAAGCATTATATATCTAAAAAAAAATTAATCTTTTTAATCTTAAGCATAAAAAAGCAAACTGATGATTTTAGTATATGGCAAAAAAATCTTGTGATAAACATAAAAATTTTAACTATTATTGTGAAGATTGTCAAAGAATAAATCAATTTACTGAGGAGCGATTCCAATACAGCCGTTTTAAAGGTAAAGTTAGCTACCGTAGATACATTCTTATTGCAATTGTAGTTGTTGCGATAATTGCTGCGGTAGGAGTGTTCTGGTTGTGGCCTGCATGGTTTGGGGATATGAGTCTTAACGCACAATTGTATAACGATAAAGCAGGTGGATTAGATTACTTTAAGTTCTTTTTCTTAAACGGTTGGTCTACAAAATTCATATTTAACTGGACTGCCTTAATCGGAGCTATTATAGGAAGCGTAATAATGAGTATACCTCCCGAGAGAAACTTATTAACTCTAATAGGGACAAAACTACGATTTGGAAAACCAACTAGAGCGAAATCTTTACTATTTTGGTGGACAATTGGATTTGTAATGTTCTACTTTTTAGGTTTACTCTTAAATGTTAATAACGGTGGTTTTTCTTGGACACTTTATTTAATTGAAAATGGAGAAATAGTTTTATCGCCCAATCTAATCCTTGATGCATTCAACGTAATTTTCAACCAAAACAGCGTAGATTTCGTTACTATTTACATCTACTCTAACCTACTTGTGCCAATAATAAGCTTCATAATGGGAATTATCATATTTCGATTAATTCTTAATGTTGCCAAGTATGTGTATCTACGGAGAAACGATTATTTAGTAATGGGAAATGTTTTAGTTATTATCGGCCTAGTATGTGGATTAGCGTTCGTATATATACCTACGCTTTCTTTGGACGGTATAAATGTAATTCAAATCCTTTCGCTCATTTTCGGATTTTTCTCGATTACGGCTTTAGGTACTATTATTTGTATATTTGGAAAAAGTAAATATAAAAAAGACTCTAGAAACTATATATTTGCGCCATACTCCCAAAAAAAACTGATTTTTGTAATAGTAATCATAATCGTCTTTACAATTTCACCATTGATATTCAGTATTGGACCGTTGTTAAACTTAAATAACACGGCGGTGTGGACAGAACAACAATGGGTAAAAAAATATAAAAGAGAAGTTGAATGGACGAGACTTGCTGCGGGATTAGATATGTTTGAAGAACGACCAATTCAAAACTTTACAGAGTCATCCACAACTTTAGATGCGGAAATGGTCTCTAAGGTTAGGCAATTCGATCAAAATTTTGCTGTCCAATACCTAGCTGCTTCAATAGGTTCCACTTTTGAAGGACTCGCTGATTCTGACATAATCTATATTAATAACAAAGAATACTGGGTTGCACCAAAAACGGTTAGATTTTCTGAAATTACTGGTGATGCTGTCCAGACTAATACAGAATTGTATGATCATGTGGAAGGATTTCTCGCTATGGATACCTTTACTGGCGATTTAGTGAATGTTACAGAAGCTTTTAATATCGCCGAGAATTACCCGATATTTTTTGGGGAAAGTGAAAGTCAAAGGTATCTTGAACAGACATTAGGATTCTTCGAAGAAGGATCGCTGGGAGCATACGATTCTGACATAATACTTGGTACAGAATGGTCACTTGGTATTCCTAATAACGAATTTCGATATGAAGGAGATCCAGACGGGACCCTAACTGGCCTAGAGGGCTTTTGGAAAACATTAAATATAGGATTGTTCGCATATGCATTTCAAACTGAACATCAATACTTAATCAATAGAAATGTAAAAAATAGAGTAAGTGAGATACTTCTTCCTCAATTAAGAATTGATAACGATCCATATTTAGTTTTTAATATGGCTCAAGGCAAAATGTATTACGCTATTTCGATATATACCTACATTAATGTTGGCTCCTATGCTCAGTTTCCAATATTAAGGTTCTTAGGTATCAGCTTGGTAGATGTGGTAAGCGGAGAAATGACTTTTTATCAAAATCCAACTTTAGACACTTCAAACGATCCAACATATCCTCTCTGGAAAATTTATGTAGATCAATATAATTGGCAGGATATTAATTTACCTGCCAACGAATGGCTTAAAGAACAATTGAGATATCCTGAAGACTTGTTTGAATTACAATTAGAAGCAAATTATATATATCATGTGCAAAATTCAGTATCTTGGAGAAGAGCTGACGATTTCCACGAAAGACCCGAAGACGGTGATTTATTCTACATAGAGACTGATTTAGGAGATGGAATTGAGTATATTGGTTTAGATTTAGTAGAATACAAAGGTCTAACAGCAACCCTTCTCGCAGGAATGTACGTAATAAGACACGGCACTCATTTTGGTGAAGCTATTTTTTACTATACCAGAGACTCAGGGGAAAATCTTATAGGCCCGAAAACTGCCAGAGAAACATATGGATCAGAAGCAACTCAAGAAATTTCGTTGATTTCAGGAGCTCGTAATGGAAATACATTGCTTTATCCAATTGGTGGTTCTATCTACTATTATATTCCAACATATAGCACCGCAGGTAGTCTGCAGCAGTTGAAACTCGCTGGATTCGTTGAGGCTTTTAGTCGCGATGTAGGATACGGAGATAACGCTCTAGAGGCTTATATTAACTTAAACTTGACAGGAATTGAAGCTCCATCTAATCTATCTTTATCCTATAATTTTGAGATGGAATCCACAATGACTTACCCCGAAGATCCAGCTAATTTCGTAATAAATTTACAGAATTTAGATACTAATTTCTCTGCCCCGGGTTTGAACGTAAAAGTAAACCTTTCTATCTATACTTCTACAGATTTAAACGTCAATTACACTCTAATTTTACCACCATATCTCTATCCAATCCAAAATACAACTTACATAGACGGAGATTATACCAGAGTTAATTTCACAGTCGTAGACACAACCCTCTATTTTGGAGAGGGATTAGTTCTGAATGGATTTCTGAATACCACAAGAGGAAATGTGATAATTTACTATCAATGGAATCTACTCGTAAACGGTGTAATGATCTACGAATCTTCTGAAAATCTAATAAATGTACGTACATAACTTTTTTTTTTTTCTTTTTTTATGATTTGAAATCGATTTTTACCTTTAATATTTGTTTTCCCTTATTCCAATCTTAAAGATAAATGATTTTAATCCGAATTTCAGAAATCCTTGAATTAAAGAAGGGTTTTTAGTATTATAAAGAGTTAGAATAATTATATAAAGTAATACCAGTTTTATGAGGGGGAAATTAAAAATTTCGAAATAGAATCATTTTATAAAAAGTTTTAATCTAGGTTTTAGGTTCTTCCTTTATTAGATTCAAGAATTTCTCTATTTCGTCCTTCGAGCACATGTGGAATTTCTTATCTTCAGCTTTTATATAAGCTAAGCGTGTGTTTTCTTTGGTTGGGGTCTCATTAATGGATTCTTTAAGCGTTTTCAAAGTAAATTTTACTGTCTCATCAAATGTCATGTTTTCCTTGAAATTTTCTTTCAAGTAGTCTCTCGCTGTAGCTTCTCCACTACCCAAAGCATAAGCTTTAAACGATCGATAAATTCCACTTGGAGATGTGGTGTAAATCTGAGGTCCTGAGGGATCAACAGCAATAAAGAACAAAGCACATCCAAAAGGTCTAATACCTCCAAACTGGGTATATTGCTGGCAAATATCTGCCAAGGTTTTAACCAACATGTTTAATCTGACTTGTTCATCGTAAGTTAAACGAAAAGATTGAGCTTGAACTCGCGCCAAATTAATTAAAGTTCTTGAATCTGCGTGCAATCCAGAAATTGCTACACCAATATGTTCATCCACTTGAAACAATTTATCAATTGTGTCTGCATCAATTAACTTCGAAGGGATTTTAATTTGAGCAGCTAAGCAAACTGTATCTTTTGATTTTACCGCTACTGCTAAAGTACCCCGTCTTACAGCTTCTAAGGCATACTCTACTTGAAATAAACGCCCCTCAGGGCTGAAAACCGTTAAAGCTCGATCGTAAGTGCGACCTCCTCCACCAAACATAATTTTAACCAGATTTTATTTGATATTTGTACTTAAAAAATTAAATAAGCAATTTTAATTTATTGTTTATACCTTAAAAATTAAATTTTTCCGGAAGCTTTAAGGATTTCAAGCGTCAACATCTCAAAAATTTCGCTTACTGAATTGCCTTCTTTAGCACTTGTTTCGAAATATTTCATAGCATGCATTTCATATTTTACAGCTTCTCCATCCTGTTCTGCTACTTCTCTTTGTCCTCGTTGTGCCAAATCAAGTTTATTACCAACAACTAAACACGGTTTCTGTCCAATAACTTTTTCAACTTCTTCTCGCCATTCTAGTAAATCTGCGAACGAAGAACGTCGAGTTAGATCAAACACATAAATTATACCAGTTGCTCCTCGATAAAATGGTGGTCTGACAAAGGAAAAATGCTTTTGCCCCGCTAAATCCCACAACTGTAGTTTAACTTGTAATTCAGGGTGGTTAGGTAATTCCACAGTTTTTGTGCTGAAATTCGACCCTATTGTCATTAAATAGCTTTCTTTAAAAGAGTTATCGCAATATCTTAAAACCATTGAGGTTTTCCCTACTCCACCGTTTCCGACAACGCAAATCTTATATATAAAAGATTTCGCGTAATTTCGCGGCCGATAATCTGGTTTTGGGTGATCTGGTTTCTGAAAATGTGATTTCGGGTAATATGACGCCATAATGTTTCAATTATTTGAATTTAAAAATCAAATCAAAATATAATTAGATAATTATAACTATTTAAATTATAAAAATAATCATATTAAATATTTTAGCTATTTTCATTGTGATTTTAAAATAAATTAGGAGAATTTTGCGACATGAACGAGTTGAATACTAAAATTAAAAAATTCGCTCAAATAATCTTAGACGCTCAAAATGTTGTAGCCTTAACTGGGGCAGGCATGGGAATTGAGAGCGGAATTGCTGATTTTAGAAGTCCGGGTACGGGTTTATGGGAAAAAGTTAATCCCGACGAGTTTGCTAGCATTCATTCTTATGTATCAGACCCTAAGAAAAACTTGGACTTTATGCTTGAATTGGGTATGGCTATATTTAAAGCTAAACCTAATAAAGGTCATAAAGCATTGACTAAATTGCAAAAACTCGATAAATTAAATGGAATTCTCACTCAAAATATTGATGGTTTGCATCAAAAAGCACATAGCAAGGATGTTGTAGAGTTACACGGAACTGCATATGAAGCGATATGTATGAGTTGTGGGCACATCTACTCCATTACAATTATGATCGATCAGGTTAGAAACGGAAAATATAGTCCTTCATGTGAAGCGTGCACCGGTTTATTGAAACCTAATGCCATTTTCTTTGGAGAGCCCTTGCGTTCGGAAACATTAAGTCAGGCAGATAGATTAATAGAGGAATGCGATTTGTTGATTGTTTTAGGTAGTTCATTGTTAGTATATCCAGTTGCGTTTTATCCAAGAAAAGCACTTTCTTTAGGTGCGAAATTAGCTATTATTAACATTCAAGAAACTGATATAGATGCTTCAGCGGATGTGGTTATTCACGATAAGATTGGAGATGTATTCCCTCTTATCGTTAACATTGTAAAAAATGAAATTGAAGAAGGACATTAATTACATATAATTGTACTTTTATCTCCTCAATAATAATACCGAAAAAGAGTAATAAATTAAAAAAAAATTAGTATTTTAGCTCTGGAAATCATCCAGAAATTTATTTTCTCAGGCTTTTTTTATCAACTTTACCTACAGCAGTAAGTGGTAATTCTTCTATTATTTCTATCAACTTAGGTACTTCGTACGGAGAACAGTTCTCTTTGGCAAAAGCAGTAATATCCTTCTTTAAAGCTTCCTCGTTTCCATCGTATTTATAGTCAGCGTCTAATTGGATAATTGCTTTAACGATTTCAGAACCTGGTCTTTCTGGGTTATCAACGCCTATAGTAGCAACCATTCCGATAGCTGGATGTTTAACTAAAGTATCTTCTAATTTTGCGGAAAATACCTTAAATCCTCCAACGATTATCATATCTTTCGTTCTATCTACGATTTTCATATACCCATCTTCGTCCATTACTCCTACGTCCCCAGTGTGCATAAACCCGTCTTTATCTATTGCATTTTTAGTTTCTTCGGGTTTATTGAAGTATCCTTTCATAACCATGGGACCTTTGACGCAAATCTCTCCCGGTTCTCCTATGGGCACTTCCTTACCTGTATTAGGATCCACCAGCTTAAACTCCGTGTTGTTAAGTGGTAGACCGATACTACCAAGTTTTTTAACTCCTACAGATGGATTACTCGCTGAAAGCGGGGATGTCTCTGTCATACCATACGCTTCGATTAATTTACCTTTGCCTACAATAGCTTCGAATTCTCTTTGAGATTCCTCTGGAAAAGGTGCTGCTGCAGAAACGGCATACAATAGTTTCGAATGGTCCAGTTCTTTGAATTTTGGATTTTTCATCAAAATTTGATACAGTGAAGGCACATTTGCTAAAACTGATGGTTCATATTTAGCCATTGCTTTAATTATATGCCCTGAATCACGGGGATTAGGTATTAAAATTTGACTCCAACCGAGGTAGATTACATTCAAAGTTGTAAATGTTCCTGCGATGTGGAAGAATGGAAACCCTGAAAGAGCTACTCCTTTCCCTGCTTCCCAATTAAGCCATTTCTGAAATATAACTATATCAGAAACTATGTTTTTATGGGTTAACATTGCTCCTTTTGGAGGTCCTGTGGTTCCACCAGTGTATTGAATGAATGCTAAATCATCAGGTTTAGTAGTTGTTTTTGGCAACTCTTTAGAATAGGTAACGATAAGATCGGTATGAAAGTCCACGATTGTAACCCCTTCTAAAGGAGTAACCTTTCCTTTAGGAATCTTACCAATTAATTTTCCCAACACCTGTTTTATTTTTGGAAGGTACCCTCCTACACTAGTAGTTATTACTAATTTTAACTGCGGTAATTTTGAAGCGATTTTTGTCAATCTACCAGCAAAAATAGCATCTAAAGTCAGTAGTGCGACTTTATTCCCTCCAGTTCCCAAATCGTTCAGTTGATATTGCATTTGAATATCTGAAAGTAGAGGTGAGACACCTGAAACAATACAGCCTGCTTTTAGAGTACCAATGATTCCCATTAAATATTCTGGCATATTTGGTAAATTAATACCCACAACATCACCAGTTTTAAACCCGTTTTCAATTAGCATGTTGGCAAACTGATTCGAAGCCTCGTCTAAATCCTTGTATGTAAGAGTTATCCCAAGATAATCAAAAGCCATTTTATCTGGAAATTCTTCCATAGTTCGTCGAATAGCTTGGGGGTAGGTCATATCAAACTCTTTAGGGTCTAGATCTTTGACATAACTATCCCAAGATTTTGTCCATATTTTATCTTTATACGACATTTTTTAACATCGATTTCTTATTATTTGTTTTTTATTGTAAAAAAAGTGCTAAAAAATATGAATGATTCTTTTCGATATAAAGTTTTAAGTTACACTTTGAGTTTACGCGAATTTACGGGAATAAGATTTTGGAAATTAAATAAATCTATAAATAGGAGAATGGGTATTCAAAATATAAAAAACAGGGAAATAAAAAAAAAAATTTTTTTTTTAACTCTTTCTTAAAACTTTCTTATCGATCTTTCCTATAACCGTAAGTGGGAGCTCTTCAGCAATTTCAATAATTTTGGGAACTTCATATGGCGCACATTTCTCTTTCGCAAATTTGATGATATCCTCTTTTAATGCTTCCTCGTTTCCATCGTATTCAAAATCAGGATTTAATTGGATGTGTGCCTTGACAATTTCCGAACCGGGACGATCAGGATTAGGCAATCCAATTAAGGCAATCATTCCAATTGCAGGATGCTTGGCTAATACATCTTCTATTTTTGCTGAGAATACTTTAAATCCACCGACAATGATCATATCTTTTGTACGATCGACAATTCGAATATATCCATCTTCGTCCATTATTCCTACATCGCCGCTGTGCATATACCCGTCTGAATCTATTGCTTTTTTGGTTTCTTCAGGTTTATTGTAATAACCCTGCATGACAAGTGGTCCCTTTACACAGATTTCCCCTGGTTCCCCTAATGGCACTTCTTTACCGGTTTCAGGATCGACTAGCTTTAATTCAACATTTAGAAATGGCAATCCTACAGTACCCAATTTTTTAATCCCTAAAGAGGGGTTCATTGATGCTACAGGCGATAACTCCGTCATACCGTAAAGTTCTAACAATTTCCCTTCACCGACTATGGCTTCCAATGCTTCTTGAGATTCTTTTGGAAATGGGGCTGCTGCTGAAATACAGGATACTATAGCGGAGTGATCTAATCTTTTAAACTTTTTAAAATTAATCAGAATCTGATATAAACTAGGCACATTAACTAAGCATGTTGGTTTATATTTTTTCATCTCGTTACAAATACCTAAAGCATCTCTTGGGTTAGCTATAAGTATTTGGCTCCAACCCAAACCGAGCGCGCTTTCACTAACAGTTAAACCGGCTATATGAAACATTGGAAACCCTGAACATAGCACTCCATCATTTTCTTTCCATTGAAGCCAAGCTTTAACACTTAACATGTTTGAAACACAGTTTCGGTGGCTTAGCATCGCTCCTTTGGGTGGTCCTGTAGTTCCGCCTGTGTATTGGATCCAACCGATATCATCCGGAGATACATCGACCTTAGGTAGATCAGTAGAATATTTCGCCAAGACATCATCTTGAAAATGAAGAACGGTTTTTCCTTCCAAAGGCGTAATTTCACCTGAAGGAATCTCTCTAACCGCTTTAATTTTAGCTTGATCTTCCTTAGAGAACGATCCAATTACGCTTGTTCCTATAACTAGCTTAAGTTTTGGTAGTTTATCAGCAATTTTAGTCAAACGATGCTCAAAAATCGCATCAAGAGTTACTAACGCAACATTATTCCCTCCTTTTCCAAGATCTTCTATTTGATAATGCATTTGGACATCGGACATTAGAGGGCTAACGCCTGAAACTATACACCCCGCTTTAAGCGTACCAATAACTGAATATATATATTCCGGAGTATTCGGTAAGTTAATTCCCACTGCGTCCCCTTTCTTAAATCCATTATCAATTAACATGTTAGCAAATTGATTAGAACGTTGATCTACCTCACGGAAACTAATTTCTAAACCCTGGAACATCAGAGCTGGTTTATCGGAGTATTTTTCGAATATAGGTCTTAACATTTCGGGATATGTAGTATCAAACTCTTTCGGGTCAAGATCTGTGAGACCTGGGTCCCAATTCTTTCGCCAAAATCTACTTTCGTACGGACTCGACATTTTTTTATTCACATTTTTTCCGTTTTTGATTAAATAAAATTTGTTAATATTAATTATTGATAGAATTAGTTATAAAGTTTTGAATTATTGATCATTAATTTCGAATGTTTGTTTGAAAAAGGTAAATTTCGATAATTTTAAATTCTACTAATTGCTGCAATGATTTTTGTCGGTACATTAAAAGCTCGAAATTACAAATCTTATTTTATTTTTACTTCTACTTTCCTCCCTCCGTCTCCATGGAATGCTAATATTTTTAAAGAGAATTACTCTTCTAGCTTGAGTAATTATCTTACGAAATTTATATATGCTTCCAGCAAATTTTAGAAAATTGTCGGAGTTACACGATTTTAGTTTGAAGTATCCTTCACTTAGATAATGTCTTTCAGATCGGGGTTAAAAGTGTATCGGAAAAACAAGAGTGTTCCTTTAGTTTCGAGCGGTGATTCAACGCTGGACGAGCTATTGGGAGGGAGTGGTTTTCATAAAGACTTGGTTTATCTTCTTTATGGAGATAAAAAAAAAACTTCGAACATTTTATTGACCACTTCTGTTATTGCTCAGAAATCTTTCGCTAATGGCGGTCTTGGAGAGAAAATTAAGGTTGCGTATATTGACGCAAATAATCGCTTTAATCCATATAATGTAAGTAAATTTGCGGTTTCCCAAAATTTATCACCTCAAAAAGTGCTATCAAATATAAGCATAGCTAGAGCGTTTACATGGGATCAGATGGTAGAGCTTTTAGAAAATAAGCTCTCTAAACTTGAACAAGTAAAAGTTGTTCTAATTTCTGGTATTACTACGCTGTTTCAGAGTTACGAAAAACAGACGTTTGAGGATTTATTAAGAGCTATTAACGGGATTAAAACGATTCTCTCTAAAACAAAACCGCTAATCGTCATAACTGCTCCTCTAAACGAATATTCTCTTTATAGGCCTAATGGCGGGAAAATACTTTCCCACTTCGGAAGTGTATTAGTAATGATAAACGAAGACGAGCGATACTGCGAATATGTTCTTGTTCAACATCCTTTTCTGCCGGAAAATCGCCTTCTAAAATGGAAGCCGCGCCTTCCTAAAAGAAATTTGGCAAATACTACGAAAAACATGACTTTAGATTGCTGGTTTTAGCTTATTAGAAACGATTATTGAGTTATACCAAAAAAATTAGTAAATTTCAAAGGTATTTTTCTTTAAATTTCCATAAAGACTTTCTAACGAGATACTCAAAATAATACGAATGTGTATAATATGGGAAGAACAGTACCTGCTTTTAGACCCGCTTTAGAGCACGAAATAGAGAGTTGGAAAGACTTCAAAAGAGCACTTAGGCCAGAGGATCGAACACTTTTTAATAAATTGATGAATTACGCAAGAATCCATGCTGATGCTGGTAGCTTAGGAGCGCGCCCAATGCTCTCCGAAGTTCTATTTATTTCGTTTGCAATTGAACAAGAAAGGAAAATTGGGCAATTGGAGAAGAAAATCGAAGAATTAGAGGAAAGTATAAGGGGAAAAGAATAAAATTGGATTCGCAAACGGCTTTTAATGGGTGGCTTCTGGATGTATCAACATATAGCGAAGGAGTTATCCTCTGGGTAAAAACCGCAAAAGAACAGAAAGTAATAAGAATATACCGCCAGTTCAATCCCGAATTTTTCGCTGTTCCTAAAGATGGTGTTGGTAATGACCTAAAGAGAATGCAATTTATTCTTACTCAAAATGAGAATGTAAAGAAAGTCCGTATCTGCGAAAAATATGTGAAACTAGAGAACCCTGAAAAATCGAAAGTTCTTGGCGTCACCGTCGATAAACCGTCAGTGTTCAAGAAAACTATCAAAGAAATCAACAAAATAGGATTATTTACGCTGTATAATACTGACCTCCCAATTACTCAGATGTACTTCTACGTCAACGACCTTTTCCCTATGTCTTTTTGCCGCTTCAAGATTAAGGTAGAAAATGGCAACGGGAAGAACAGTAGATTTTTACGTCTTGTTTCTATAGTCTTACAGGACGATAATGAAGAACTTTTCTACGATTTACCCCCACTAAGAGCCGTCTGGTTAGATGTAAAGATTAACTACCAAGGAATTAAGCCGTACTACAACGATCCTATTTCTTATGCCGAAATCAGTATTGTTCAGAACGACGAAGACAATGTTCCTCGCGCAGATGGCTACAAAAAACGGAAAATAGTAATTGACAAGAGAAATGAAGCCGAAATTTTAAGGACTATCAGTAAAGTAATAGAACGCCTTAATCCCGATATTATTCTTACGCAAAATGGGGATGAATTCCTCTTCCCTTACTTGGTTGCCCGGGCTTCAGAGAACCGAGTAACAAAGGACCTCTACTTATCCCGAGATAAGAAACCATTGGCAAAGTGTATCTTCGATCTTTCGGGGGGTTCAGACCACTATATGTCCTATGGTGTTATTAGACGGCGTTCAAGAACTCAAGTGTATCTAAGTGGTAGATTTCACTTAGACACAACCACATACGCCAGTCTTCACTTTTCTGAAGGCAATATTCCCGGAGTTATTGAAGTTGCCCGTATATCGAGAATTACGCTCCAAAGATTAAGTCGTATCACCATCGGGGGAGCGCTCCAATCAATACAATATTATTACGCTTACAAACTTGATCATCTGATTCCTCCATTCAAGAAAAATCCTGAAGGTTTCAGCACTGGAATGGATTTAATAAAAAGCGACCGTGGTGGTCACATCTTCGAACCAATAATTGGAGTTTTTGACCAAGTAGTAGAACTAGATTTTTCCTCGATGTATCCTTCTTTAATGGCAACCTTTAACATCTCATCAGAAACTATAAATTGTAAGTGCTGTAAAGACGATGGCACTGGTATAAAGGTTCCGGGATTGGACTTTCATATCTGCACAAAAAGGGAAGGTATTATATCAAAATCTATTAGCTTACCACTAAAAAAAAGATTGAAATACAAAGCATATGTGCGCAAAACTGGAAGCGTTCGCTATAACTTCGTTGACATCGCTCTTAAATGGGTGCTTGTAGTAAGTTTTGGATATTTAGGCTTTAAAAATGCTCGTTTTGGAAAGATAGAAGCACATCAGACAGTTTGTGCTTTTGCTCGCGAGTTTCTCATGCGTTCTGCTGAGATCGCTGAAGAACACGGATGTAAAATTATACATGGAATTGTCGATTCGATATGGTTGAAAGACACAAAAAATCGGAGCCCCGAAGAATTCGAAGAAATAACGAAAGACATAGCTGAAGAAATAACTAAAAGCGTAGGTATTCCCATGAGCTGGGATGGACGCTATAACGTAATTGTTTTTCTTCCCTCGAAAGCAGAACCTGATATCCCGGCGCTAAGCCATTATTGGGGGATTAAAAGCAATGGAGAAGCAAAGGTACGAGGGATTGAAGTTCGGCGTAGGGATATACCGAAGATAATTAAAGACGCTCAATATGCCTTTATAGATGTGTTTCAAGGAGCAACTACCACTGAAGAATTTAAACAAAGAATTCCAAAAGCCAAGAGCGTGCTCTACCATTACATAGACAAGATAGAGACAGGTAAAGTTTCACGGGACGAGCTGACAATTCGCCAAAGAATCTCAAAAAAACCTTCACAATATAAGATAAACTCCTATCAAGCTGTTGCAGCAAGACAATTAGAAAGATCGGGCGTTGTGGTGACCCCTGGTAAAAATGTTCGTTATATTATACTCAATGCCGATGCTGATCCAGAATTCCCCGAAAAAAAAGTTATTCTATCAGATATTTATGACGAAAAAAAGCATCAGTATGATCAAAAGAAATATGTAGAACTGCTCAAAAGAGCTTTTGAGAGCATTTTTCCTTTCGAATTTCCGGAGCTTGAAGAATTAGTAAAGTCAGATCTCATGAGGAAATCTAATCAAATGGATTTATATAGCTTTATTGATTAAAAAAAGTTATTTAAAGGGTTGTCTTATAACAGTTTTCATAGTAGCAGGATTAGCTTTTCTTGGATCACTTAGATAGATTTCATGATGTTTAGTTTCCAAACCATCAAATATACCTCCTTCTTTCTGAATGAAATCGTGCACTTTTTGAACGGTATGTCCTTCTTCCGAATAAGGACCTACATGCATAATTTGAGCCGCCTTACCTTCTTTATATTTTTCTAGTCTGAGCTTAGGAAGTAATTCTGAAAGTTCAGGTTTCTTCTCTTTAGTTATTGATATTGCTTCATTTATCATAGCATGAGTAATCCAATCAGGTTGCATAATCATCATCGTCCATTTCCACTTATCGCGATTTCCTTCTATAAAATCGTTCATATTATCAGACCACCATAATCCTTCTAAGGGAGGGACGACGTAATCTTTCCCCTTTGCCTTACTTAAGAATTTCGTTTTGAAAGCGATTGGGTATAATGCTGCAAGAGCGTCTTGATACTCTTTCGAATCGCCTGGTGATCCCATTCCATCAATCATTAAGAACTGCATTTCTGGGACATCTACTAAGACAACTTCCTTTGGACTTGGTTGGTAAAATTCCTTCATAGTTTTCTTGAAATCTATTTTCGCCGGCATGATATTTTCACTTTCTTATTTAACTATAAAAAAAAAAAGAAATTAGTTTTTCGATAAATTAGATAATAAAAGGAATCATAAAGAAGTCAATAAAGATCGCGACTAAACATAAAAATTCCATTATAACCCATAAATTTCTTTTTATGCTCCTTAAACCTTTGAAGGATTTCCCTGAATAACTAATTGTATTATAGATTATAATCAATATCCATGTAACTACCAAGAAGACGCTAGGGACTAATAGAGCGTATAATACCTGTCCAACAAAATCTAATAAGTACACATATGTTAAAATTGAGAAACCGATTATAACTAAAGTAAAACCCATCCCAAAAGTATATTCTACGAAGCTCACGAATCGATTCACTTTTACTTCATCAAAGTCTTCTAATTTTAACTCAAAGGATGCCCTAGAATTTGAAGAAACAGAATTTACAAACAATATAAAAGCTAACATTAGCAAAAAAGTAGCTGTAACGATTCCTCTTGTTGGAGGTATCTGCCAAATTAAAGCGAGAATCGTTAAAACTGCTGCAATCATGGTAGTGCTAAGAATAATCCAATCCCTTACGTTCAAAATTGTGTTTTGGCTATTTTCTTCCATCTTACTCACAATAAATGTTGTTTTTGATTAAATTATTTTTTGATATAATTATTATAAAATTTCTCTTTTTCATCATAAATTGTTGATAATTGTAGTTTTCTTAACTGTTTTGTAAAATTTAAGAATTCAACATCTTTTTTTCTCACTATCGTCAAAAGTTAAATTATGATTTCACGCTTTCTACTATCATTTTTAGGATTATCTTTTAGAAAACTAACAGCCCGTATTACTTTATTATTGTTTCGCGTTAAAATTAAATTATGTCATCAAAAGTAGTTTCTTATTTCGATTGGTCATTAGGTTTTAAAAGTAACTCAACTGAAAACACTTTAAAGATAAATGGTACGAAAAAAACCAATTTAAATTCAATTGGAATGAGTGATGATGACTTTAAACAACACCTAAAGAATTGGAAGAATAGAAACTTTTAAAAATTCCTTTAAATTAGCGATTTTTGCAAATATACATTTAACTTCGACTTTTTTAGGCAATTTCGTTCTATAGGTACGAATTATTCTTAACATTCTAAAGGGATTTAAATATATTCTTTTATACCCTTTACAAATAAGTACAATTATAATAAATTTAAAATGTCAAGATCAAGTTCTTATTTTGATTGGGAATTAACATTTCGTCAGGCTCACCATTCCAATAAAAAAGTGAAGCGGGAGCTAAATACAATAAACTCAATTGGAATACCAATAAGTCAATACAAGAAATTCCTAAAAGAATGGAAAGAGAAAAATTTATCCTGAAATAGTCTTATATAATAATCTCAGTGAAGTATAAAACAACAACTAATAGCACCCAAATAATCGTGAGGGTAATTAACAATATTGTAGTATAAAACCTCCATTTTATTGAAATCTTCTGTTTCTTTTCAATTCTGTAAATATATACCGCAAGGATTGCTCCTAATATAATTATTGAGGACAATATCAGAATTATCCCAAAAATAATTGAGGTTAGATACGGTAATAATAAAGCAAATACGAATATAGTAAAACTGATCCAAATCGTTATAAAACGCTGCATTCTTTGTCTAAACACTTGATCTAAATCATCTGTTTTCTTGGCAGGGAGAAAAGAGATTAAAATTCCTGAAGTCGCGAGACCTGAAAGAGATGCGTGATCCCATCTTAACAAACCTAAAACAATGTAGGAAAAGAGTACTCCTACTATTACACCTGCAAACAGGCACAAAATAATCCCTATCGCTTTAAAGTGCTTCTTTAAGAAATTAAGAGTGGAATAATAGAAACTCAGAAGGTAATTTTTAACCTTAATTAGAGCAAATCGTAAATTATCTATAATATTATCTATGAATCTTTTCAATTCTTCTAACATAAAAATAAACAAATACAACATTGTCCCTATTAATATCCAGGAGAAACTCCAACTATTTGAAGTTAGATTAAAAGTAATTAAGCTTAATAGCAAGAACATTATTACGGAATATAAGAAGGAAAGTAATTTGCTGCGTTTAAAGGGTTTGAATAGAACTAAATTTATTATCATAAAAATGAGTAATGATACACACAGGTTAAAAACTAGATTCGGATTTATAATAAATTCTAAGGTTATAAAAATATCTAACGATAGAAGTGTTTCAATAAAGATAAAACTGGAAATCCGGAGTAAATTCCTTGTCTTTTCACTTACCACCTTAATATATTTGTCGACAAAGGTTAAGATTAGTAAGATAATAAACGATATTATCACTAAGTTAAACGAAATATGATAATCTAGATTAATATAATATAAAGGCCATGTGATTAAATCGAAGTAAACGATTAGAACTAGACCTTTATATATCCTTGATATGTTGGAACTGATAAAATCCCATTCTGATATTAACCGAGATAAATATGCGATTTGTATTATGAAAAGTATTATCGTGATAGGGATAAGGTGTGGGAAAAACAATGAAATCCAATCAATGTAGAATAAGATCGAGAAACCTATCATAACGATCCATGAAGTGACGATAAAAAACTTCGAGGTTTTCTTTAAGAACTTTAACAAAAACTTATCTAACAAACCAATCAAATGTGTTAGAATACTTAAAATAAAGATAGCTATATGAAATTCTATACCAAATGCAGTCAACACATTATAGATGCTGATTATTAGAAATATGTATAAACCTATTCCTAAGAAATTCTGCCTATTAGTTTTCCATTTTTCAAATCTCTCTAGCTTTTCGGAATTAAATTTACTCCTAATATTGAAATACGAGATGTTAGTGTAAAATTGCATTGATAAAAATATCAAAAATATATAGAAAAGTGAATCAAAACCATATAAATTGAATAAAATCAGTGAAAGAGCCCATGAGATATTTATGAAACTTAAACAGTGGACAATATCCATATACCCTGCTTTTAAACGCTTTATGCCGTAAATTTCTAATATGCTGATTAAGAATAGAATAATCTGAGAAAATAGCAGACTCTCAAAAAACCCAAAAAATAAGCCAAAGAGTCCGAGAAATACGATTGAAGTCTCTAAGTAAATGGTAAATACTAAACCTGAATAGATTTTCTTTGTCTTTATTATCCATTCCTCGCTTTTTATAACACTTTTCGATAAGCGTATTGTGTAAGCGGTTAGTATAGTTTCAGATAATATAACTAAAGTGATTCCTAAAAAGTCGAGCATTGCGAATGTGGTAAGAAGAGAGAACCAGAAAATGCCAAAAAAGATTTGGAACGCTATGAAAGTAGAGAAAAGAATAATATTCTTATATTTAACCTCGATTGTGCGATTTAAAAATCCATTTAATAGAAACATCAGAAACGAAAAAACAGCAAGATTGAAACTCACTGAAGGAATTCCTAATAATAGTGGGTTATAGGCTAAGAGTAAGTCACTCAATAATAGAGAAATGTATATACTGATTACAAGAAAAATACTATTCAATAGAATTGCTTGAGATTGCTTTCTAATTTCTTTTATTCTACTAGCATCATATTTTGTAATTATTTCGATATAATAAGAGAGGTAATGTAATGTATAGAACTGTAATATCAAAAATATTACTAAATTTAAAATGAATAATGTTGGATCAAATCCTGTGACTTTAACAAAGTAAATTGTTCCACCGATCGTAATTATTAGAAATGCTATGATATTTAACAAATAGGTGATTTTTTCTATGACTCTCTTTAAAACATGGATATCTAATAGAGTGGAGAGGAAAAATATAAGAACAGATAACAAAATAGCTTCATATAAGCTAATAATTATTAACTCCTGAATCAATCCAAAACTCAACAGACCAAGTGCAAAAGGTGATAGTAGTGACAGAATGGAATCAAATTTCGGCATACCATAATCCTTTTCGGGCATTTGTTCTTCGATTTTCTTCATAAATAAATATCTTGATACCGAAAAATAAGCAGAATAAATCAATAGTGAAAGTAAAACTATATAATAGGGAGATTGAAATAATGCTATCAATACTATAAATTGTAAAGTTAAGAATGTTAATGCTAAAGGAGAAATATACCATAAAATAAAACGGTATTCATATAATGCTTTCCCAATAAAAATTAAATTAACAAATATGAATATCGCACACAATAAAAAGATAGATCCTGGATAGATAGATACAGGCAACAAAACATAAACCAAAGATGATAATGTAAGCGATGTTCCAATCGATAAAATCAATAGCGGAAATATTTTTTTAATGGGCAAAATCATTCGAAATTTGTTAAATACAAGAAGTGAGCCGCCAAAAACAGTAATTGCCATAGATAAAGCGATAATTTCGATATTTGGAATTAATATAAACGTGAAGAAGGTGAAAAAGGAGAAATTCACAACTAAAATTGTCGAGATTATGTTGTTAAAAAAAGTTCTGTTGAGTTTAAGGAGTCTTGAAGAAAAGAGACTGAAAGCGAGTATTATAAAAGAGAGGTTAATTGATATAAAGAAATTTAGAATTATTGAATTAATGATCAAGAAAATTGTTAAAAAGATACCTGTCAGAGAAAGAAAATAGGAACTTACAAGTAAAAGATTTTTCAAATTTTTTAAATTGGGGAAAAATGATAAAATGACGAAAAAGAATCCCAATACAATTAAATTAATTGATAAGTTAATCTCCAAAGGTAACAAAATTACTTGGAATAATATAACGAGGAAGCTTACATTTATAAAAATGTAAAATAACCATAACAGAGTAATGATTTTCCACATTTTCATTCTATAAAACACCGGCATAAGAAGAGATACTGCAAAAACAAAAAACACTATATTAGTAATCACTAGATTTTCAGTAAAAACATTTTGACTAAACCAGTATAAGAAGAACAAACTAAAACTCCAAACTATTAATAGAATCCTGGAGAAATGTTTTTTTATCCATGAGTACCAAAAGGGTAGAGATAGCAAAACACAAATTGTAAAAGATATTATAAATGAACCACTAATTTGAATCCCAAAGAACTCTAATGCGTTCGTATAAATATTAATATCGGTAAAACTCTCGTTGATGATATAAAAATTTACAAAGGGAACTATAATCCATAACCTCCACCCTGTTTTCCATATCACCCAAGAGAATTTCCAGTAGTAAAAGCCTACTGATAAGTAGAAAAGAAGGACGCCAATATTGATGGTTATAATAAACAGGAAAGGATCCCATATAGGTAAATTAAAAAAGACATTTAAGAAAAAATACATAAAAGTTGGAATAGAAAGAATATAGGATGAAAAAGCAATATAAAAAGAAAGGCGTCTGAAATTCTCAGGCGCTTTGTTATAAGTCCATACATAACAAATACTGGTAACGCTTAAAGTTAGTGTAAATGTCAGTATTGGATTAAATTCTATAAAAAATGGATTATTAAATAGAATATAATAAGACAAGAAACTAATGAGGTTAAATACCATAAGTAAAACACCAGGTCGGATGAACCACTTGTAAATATCATTTTTTTGCTTGTAGTAGAAATTACCTGTTAATACCAAAAATAAGAACAGAGAGAAAGTAATAATATATATTAAAGGAATTTTGGTATTGTAGAGTAGTAAAAGAAAGGTTATAATCGAAATTAAAGTATATAAAGTGAATTTTTCAATTACATTTACATTCCGTATGTTTAACACAATAGAAAAGAATAAGACAATCATTAACGAAAAACTGAAATAAAAAAGATAAAAAGTGAAGTCGAGTAGATCGAATGAAGGAATTAACATATAAAAGTTTAGTGTTGTAATCAATTTTACTAAAATTAACAAGGTAAGTGAGAAGTAGCTAATAGTTCGAAAAACAAAATTGCGATTCCTATTGGAAATAAAGAGATAAATCATAATAATAAAAAATACATAAGCAAAATATTCGAAAACACTCGGAAATATAGAAAAGAACGTAAATAGCAGTAGTGATGGACCTAGTAATATTCTTATTAGTTTGAATTCAGACACATTCTCAATTCTATCGTTGTATTTAACCAGATAATAATTAATTAACGAATAAATACCACAGAATAAAATTAAAAGTCGTAATGGTTGATTTGAGCTGTAAAATGGAAAAATTTGACTGGAATTCCAATATAATTCACTGAATATAATAATTAAAATAAAATAGAACGAATAATAGATGAGTCTTTTGAAAAGTGTTAGGGAATCATCAGAAATAAAAAAGTTATTTCTCAGATAATAAATAGTAATAGGACTGAGGAAGACTACAATTAGAAAAGGTAAACCAATCCTTTGTATAAGAGATAATTGGGCAGGGAATATCAAAATATAGAAACACAATAGAAATTTAATTATTAACCATGCGGATATATCAAAAACCCATCTGAGTCTTGAAAATTCAATTTCGAATAAGTTCCGACTGACAGTTGATACTATTAGGTAAGTTAACAGAAAGATTCCAACATATGTAGTTAATGTTAATAGTAAGGACTCTTGAAGCTGAAGAAGTGAATAAATGCTATTAAATGGAACCAGAAAAATAGTAAGCGAAGCTATCGTAAATTCGATGAAAAAATAAGATATGTTTTTAGTGTATTCGTATATTTTGTAGATTCTGTAATAATCATATTTACTTAGATCGTTTTCAAATATCCTCTGCTTGAGATTTTCAAGCGGAATTAAGATAACCAGATTCAATACTAGAAATACTAATGAAGAACAACTGATATTGAATCCAAAATTAAGAGTGAAAGAGTTTAGAACCGTAAAAATCTTCATGGATATAACACAAGATAAAACAACCCAGGTGATAATCTGGCAAGTTTTAATAGAAACGAAATAGGATTCTTTAAGTTTAGATTTATCAAAAAGAAATTCTAGAAAAACTAAAAATCCAAAAAATAAAGCAATAACGGAACTATTTATTATATAATAATCTACAGCTATGCCTAACCTAATAAAATCTAATCCTATTAAATAAGGAAGCGAAATAATTAATCCCGATATGACTAAACTGTCTATTGTTAACAATTTCTGTACAAAGCTGGTGAAAACATTCTTATTTAAGGAATGAAGCAGAGGTAATAACAGTGTTATACCCAAAATCAGCAGAGGAATAATATATTTGTAAACCGAAGTAGGTATAAACAAATATAGATAAAAAGAGATGAGGATACTAGTGAAAAACAAAGTTACTATATTAAATCCATTCGAAATTTTTTCTGAAAATAGAATTCTCTTTTTGGTAAAAAAATTAATAATTAAGCAAATAAGACCGATGGATATGTATGCTGAAAAAATTAGGTCCAATTGAAGTTGTTGGTTAAAGAATGCGAACATTATGAAGAAGGTTTCTGATATTATTAAATAACTAATATATTTTTGAATTACACTGATTTTTTCATGAGAAATTATATTTATCTTATCTCCCAATTTCAAGATGTAGAAACTCGCGATAGATATGTAAAGTATATTAAGCACGATTAACGAATTTAAGATTGTTAAAAATAAGGCTTCAATTAAATAGAAGTTAAATATGAAGACTGTAAGAGCAATGATGCTGGAGCAAAGGAAATGATAGATTAAAAAGGATTTTAGATTCATAACATTTTTTTTGTGGAGATAATAAATGGGAATATATGAGAGAACGCTAATTAAAATAAGAGGTATAAAAAATCCGAAGAACGAGCCCCAAGTGTAAAACGCACTATAATATCCCGCCATAAATAAACCTAAATATAACGTAAATGAATTTAATATCAAGGTCAGGACCTTAGGAAATAGTTTATTTTCCTTTGAATCCGAATATACTATTAAGCTCATTACCGTTACAGATAAAAACAAGGATATTAGTAAGTCTAATTTCAAATAAGTCAGGAAAATCGTAATAAGTACGGCAAAAACTTCGAATACAACGGGATAAGATAGGATGTGTAAAAGAGACTTAGATCGTGATTCTTTGAGCATTCTTATTTTCTTCCCATAGAAAATAAGGATTATTAAACAAGTGGTTATAAACAACAGGTTTAGGATCGTACCAATAATTAGATGTGTGCTAAAGTATATTACAATTATAAAAAAATTCAAAGCAAAAAACAAAAACATGAGCAACCATGAGGAACCATAAGTGTAAATTGCGATAAATTTGGGTTTTAATACTTTTTCGCCATACAAATAATAAATTGGAGCAAATATCAAGAAACAAAAAATAATCGGTGTAATTAAATAAACAATGAATTCACTTATATTTGCGTTTAAGAAGTAAAATCCAGTGATCACTATACTAATAATCAGGATAAGTAATGTCCAAGTTATTATTACTTTTCTAGGAATAAATTTTACATTCGGAGGAAAAAGATTAAAAATGATGCCAATAACGCAGCAAGAAAGGAATAAAGCAAGAACTTCGTCCAAAATAAATACTATTCTGAATACCGCATAAAATAATAAGAATACTTCAATTAAAAGAGCAAAACTATCGACTCTAATTATAAAATTGAAAGTAGAATCTTTAACTTTTTTTAGATACTGTCCAAATTTAAGGTTTGCTAAACTAAAAATTGACAAATAAGCCAGATCTAAAAGCAGAATCACAAAATTATTCCAAAAAATTATGAATACTGTAAAAAAAATCGAGAAAAGTAAAAACCAAAAAGCATAATAGCTATAATTCAAGCTGATTTCTCGAGAGAATATGCGAATACTATAGTTGAGAAGCACGAATAGTAGGAAAACTATTGGAACTATAATTGCAGATAAAATTAATCCTCCTTGAAATACCTCAAGAATTCCAGATGCTAGATTTTTAATGTTAACTAATGCAAACCAAGTTATTTCTAATAGTAAAAAAACGATCACGATACAATAGTTAAAAAACTTCCAAGGTTTTTCGTATAACCGAATCCGAGCAAACGAAAAATAAAACGACAATAATGTTATTGTTAAAATGATAAAAGTGTGAATTAATATATTGGAGATAAAAAGTACACTTGGATCTATAATGAACTGTAGATATACGAGTTCGATTACAGGGAAGAAAAGATATAAAATCAATGTAAAACTCGCAACAACAAGCAGATTTTGAATAACTAGTACCGTTTTTTCTTGAAAATACTTAAGCTTCTCAAAAACTTGAAATATTATATATGCAGATAGTGAAAGTAAAAGAAATTGAATTAAAAGAAACTGAACGTTAAAAAACTCTATGCTCGGAAATGGTAAGATCCAAAAGATTACGATTATTGCCATTCCTAGGCTATTAATTAGATATATAAATCTGCCGTAACGAATAGTGATAAAGTTCGATTTTTCTTCGTAATAGGTAAGAATAGAAATTATAGGTAATACTATAATGCTGATTAAAGAAATATCATTTAGCATTGAAATTGAGAGGAATAGAAGTATTAAACTGACTGAGACAATAAAATTTAGCTTTACATAAGTTTGAATATCACCAGCATCGACCTCTTCAGCATTGTTAGGGCTTTTCAATTTTAAACCTCCTTAGTAATTTGCTGTAGAAGGTACTTATGTATAATCTGAATTTAAAGTAAAACGCTAAGAAAATGAAAGATAATACCGTTATTTTTACGATTTCTAAAAAATCGTAATTTTGAGGAATGTCAATATAAAAATAAACGATAACTATAACGAAGGGCATTTGAATTAGCAACACGAA
>SOKP01000086.1 GCA_004375715.1 Promethearchaeota archaeon
GAAAAGCTACTCTACCTCCAACCCGCAAAAATCTTTCCCAAAAATGATAATCTACAATAATCCATCGAGTTTTATGATTTGCATCTATAAGTAAATAATCAATAGGTTGTTTGAATTTTTCTGGATTTACCCAAGGAGAAGCCTCTTCAATTAAAGTAATATATTCAGTCAATCTTAAATCTTTTATATTCTGTTCCCATTCCTCATTTATATTTGGGTCAATACAATAAAGATGTCCACCTGTTTTTCTAACAACAGAACCCAAAATCATACTCGATGTGCCTTTACTTGAACCTATTTCTACAACAGTCATTGGTTTTATTTCATTTGCTGTTTTACTCAAAAATTGACATTCATCTAAGAACAAACCCCCACCCTTCTCAACAATCTCATTAATCTTATCAATATTCATAATTTATTCTCCGTTAACCATTTATACAATTCTAATATTATACCCTCACCTCCTTTTGCTTTAGTAATGAACTTTGCTATTTTCAAAACTTCAGGATTGGCATTGGCTGGAGCTACAGGCATACCAACAATCTTCATAACATCTAAATCATTGAGGCCATTACCAACAAATATCGTTTCTGCCAATAAGATATTTTCATCCCTACAAAACTGCCTTAATCTCTTTTCTTTGTTTGAACAACCCGATATACATTGAATCGAAAGTTTCAAAGCACGTGACACCACAACGGAATTCTCTTCTGAAGATAAAATCAATTGCGTTATCCCCATATCCTTAATCTTCCTTACTGCCCAACCATCATCTCGATTACAAAAAATAGCCTCTTGACCATTTTGCATAACAAGCACTTTATTGTTCGTCATCACACCATCAAAATCATAAACAATTAAAGATATTTTCATTCTGTCTTCTCCTTAGCAACTATAATCTCATCATTAGTACGTTTTGGAATATATCCATAATCAGTAGTAATTTCATAATTTTCATTTATATTCTTCAAATGCCGAATAATGGTCTTTTGTTTTATACCCGACATTCCCAAATCATTCAAGAAAGAATGGCGGTCATCAACCAAAATCGTATGAGATTTAATATGATGTTGTTTTATTGCTTCCAATTCCTCTAATATAGGACATTCTTCAGAATATTCTACCTCCCCCCGATTAAAATGTGCATCCAAGAATATAGTTGCAGGTTCAAAAACTTCTTCTAATACTTCTTTCAATTTTACTCTGCTATCTCCATAAATTATAATAACATTGGTATTTCTCTCAAACAATTTAACAGCATCTTCAAATCTACACCTATCAATCTCAATACTATAAATCTTTTCAAAACCCGCCCCTAAAACATTTGCCCTTAAAGCGGCAAATATTCCTCCACCCCAATAAGTACCAGTTTCAATAAACACTGAATTTGGATAATTTTTCAAGACTTCACTAAAATTAATTGGTACCATCATTTTTGAAAACTCCCTAACAAGGTATCACACATACCAATACTTCGTAAACTTGATTCATAAGCAGCATGAAGCTCTGGGGAATCAAGAAAATTCCATTTTTTATGTCCATTTGGAAGGCTTTCAGATAACCAACAAAGATGATTAGAAAGTGGATACCTTTGAATTTGCTTAATATAATTCATTTTCAAACCTACTTGTTTTACAAGAGTTTGTAATGTTTGCATATTAAAATAATACAAATGGAAACTCCAATACATATAAGTATTGTATTCTTTAATTTTATATAAATTTGATAAAGCATCTTCACTATTTGGAATCTCAATAATAATCTTTCCACCAGGTTTTAGAATATCTCGTAATTCTGTTAATATATTTCTTGGATTAGGTAAATGTTCAAGAACATGAAACATAGTTATGATGTCCATATTTTGAACAGAAGCAGATTTCAAATCTGGAAAAACTTTCAGTTTTGCCTTTTCAAAAGTAGAATAGAAACGTTCATCCATTTCAATACCTATGACTTCATTTGCTATCTTTTTGGTTTTAAGAAGAAAATTACCATTTCCACAGCCAAAATCAAGAACTCGAATTCCTGCCAAATCATATTTCAATGTTTGGAAACGTCTCTCATCATCATCTTCTGAGCATCTTACCCTCTCGACAATATATGAAATATCTCTTGGGATAATAAAATCATGTGAGGATAAAAAAACAAATCCACAAGATAAGCATTTCATCACCCACAAATCTTTATCTTCCATATCACGAAGTTTGTTAGTTATTTTCTCAAGTTTATTATTTTTACACAAATAACAACTGGATATTGTTCCCTTAATATTTATGATAAAGCCCTTTCAATAACATTAAAAAAGTATTCACAGTAGCTTGGCACAATTTTCCAACCAAAGAAATCACGTGCCTCCTCAAATGATACGATAGGTTTTTTATCTGATAAGAAATTGTCAAGTGCTTCTTCACTATTAATAAAAGGAATCATTTTTGAAACTTTATCTGTCCCAGTAATTTCATTAAACATCTTTTCCCATTTATCCTCTTCTTCTACCCACCTATCATCACTCCAACTTTTATAGTGTGGAACCAATGGCGAACCGCCTGCTTTTATTCCTGTAAAAAAGCTTTCTACTATTGAAGTACTACAAGGATTTTCACAAACATAATGAGTCCCAATACCACCCAAAACAAAGCGATGCACTTCTTTATGCCAATATTTGAGAAAATGTTGAGGAATATAATCAAACCTATCAGGATGACATCTTAAAACAACTTTGAAGCCCTTCTGTTCAGCATATTTAATTATCATCTCATGCCATTTAATTATCATCTCATGCCACGGCAAAGTATTAGAAAAAGCAAAATTAACACCTAACACAAGAATCTTATCTCCTAATTTCCCTTTCCATTTCGTAATTTCATTTTTGCATTCATCAGTTTTGAAATAATCCCAATCTGGATTTCCTGTATTAAAAAGACGAAGATTTTTAAGAAATTTATTATGGTGTTCAACAGAACGGTCGTCATTCAAACACAACCCATATAACCCATCCTCTTTGGCATTTTCATAATAAGGATTTACAGATTCATTTTCAACAGAAGAAGGAAAATGAAGACTTAAATTTATCTTCTTTTTATCCCTACTTCCTCTCAACATTC
>SOKP01000210.1 GCA_004375715.1 Promethearchaeota archaeon
CATTAGATTTATTACAAAGAATTGTTTTAAATAAAATATCTATAGGATGAATTCTTAATAAGACCAAAGTATATTATAGCTTTAATAAAAAATAACTTAGAATTATGGTAATTCGAGAAGTAGGTTTATTATTTAGGGGATTTACTTTAGTAAAGAAGAGTTACCATAAAACTACTTTAGGAAAAATAGATTCTGATTTAAGAAGCGGTTTGCTCACCGCACTCTTAAATTTTGCTGAAACTGCTTTTTCTACGGGGGCTGTTGAGTATTTTCAAGGTAATAGATTTACAATCGCTTTCATAAACGCAAACATCTTAGCAGAAGACAGCATAGAACCTGAATTATTAATCTCTTATGCTATTGTAGATAAGCAAAAAAAGATTGACAAATATGTGAAAAAATTAGTTAATCCCCTATTAATTAAGGTTGCGGAGAATTTTAAAGCACAGTACGAAGGTAAAAATTTATCTGAAGTATCTCAGTTCAAAATTTATAAAAAAACTCTAGATATTATTTTTGGATCAAACACGAAAAAAGTTGATCAAAAGCTAGCCGGCTTGTTTTATTGAATGTAATCCATTCTATTTGAAGTAAAGAATCAATTTTACAGCAGACTTTTCTTTAAAAACCATAAAATTACAGGTAGAGCGATTGTTGCGTCAGATATAACCGTAGAGAATTTTGCGTTTTGATTTAGTTTTCCCCAAGAAATTGCTTCGTGCAAAGTCGCTCCACTAAGTCCACCTTGTTCTGGACGATCCATTGTTATCTGGATCGCATACTGGGCAGAGTTTGGGCAGAATTGTAGCGATTGCAGAATAAAATTTTTAGGGACGCCTCCACCAATAATGCAAACGCCGGCTTGTTTAGCATCCCAAGCCAAGTTAACCATACTAAGCATGTCTTTAAAGTGATTAAGGTTTAAGTTTTGATGGTGAAAGCCTAATTGAAGTGCTAAACCGGAGTCTGTAAATGCAGGACAATAAATTGGAACATCTTTTTCTGCACAAATCTTTAAAATTGAGTTATCATCTGGCGGCAGATTATCGCCAAGGTACTTTAAAAAAGAACTAACGGACATTTCATTATTAGGGATTTTTAGCTGGGATACAAAATCTTCGATACCCTCGTACACTTTATTTGGTAAGTATACGTCGTAAATTCTATTAAGGGCTTGGTCGTGTAATTCAGAATCATTAACATCTTTAATGTTTAGTTCTCCTTGCAAATGGTGAAAACCAAGAGTTTCAGCTATATCATGAGTCAAGGAAGCACCTGTAGTAACAAGTATATCAATAAATCCCTCTTCTATAAAATCGTGAATAACTTTCTGCATCCCTGCTGGTACTAGCGCCCCAGCAAGTCCAAAAAATTTAACGCAATTTTCATTTTTAATCATTTCCTTATAAATTTCACACGCAACGGCTAATCTTTTTGCGTTAAACCCGGTATTTCCTAAAGATTGAATAAAAGTAATGATGTCTTCATTTTTTTCTACCTTAATTTGCTCTACTTCTTTTAATTTCTTTTTCAATTCGTCATCTGGCATTTTTTTCAACTCATTTGTTGTTTACAATAAAATACATTAATTCTATTATTATTTTTGCTGCCACATTTAATGTTATATTGTTGGGTAAATCTAAGGAAGGTGAAACTTCAACGATATCAAAACCAATTACATTAACTTTTTTTGTGACTTCTCTGAGGATTTTCCATACTTCTCGATAAGTAAAACCTCCAGGAATAGCATAACCTGTTCCCGGCGCTATAGATGGATCTAATACATCGATATCAATAGAAATGTATATGTCAGTTATATCAGATTTTTCAAAAAATTCAATAATTTTTTCTGTGAATAAATTAACTCCAATATCGTGAAGTATGTAAGAGTTGAAATAGGTAATATCGTTAGTTTTTGCTACTTTTAGCTCAAGAATATCAATATCCCTAGTCCCAATAATTAATAAGTTTTTATTTGAGATAAACTCCAGACTATGGATGAGGTAGGAAACAGTTGCGTGAGAATAGACGCTCTCCTGATATTTTTCGTACAAATCGAGATGAGCATCTAAGATTAGAACGCCAAACTTCTTTGGTTTTCTAATGGAGTCTCCTATTGCCTTTATAACCGGATAAGTACAAAAGTGGTCGCCTCCAACCATTACTGGAATTATATCCTTTTTTTGGTTAAAAATCGATTTTACAAAATCACCGATTTCTAAGATGTTTTGTACGGTGTTATTGGGATCAATCAAAACATTTCCAACGTCTACAAACTTTAATTTTGATATTTCAAATCCCATTTCTGTTGTTAAAGCTAAGTTTTCTGTAACTTTTCGTATTTTTTGAGGTGATTTAGAAGAATTTGTTCGTTCAATAGATGTTAAATCGTCCCAAGGAATTCCAAAAAATACAAAGTTCGTATCATTTTCAATTATCTCCCCAGAATCAAAAAAATTCACTGCTCATACCTCTTTATTAGTAAATTACATTTGTTCTAAAACATCTATACCCAAGATTTGTAAACCAATCTTAATTACGATTTGAACGCATTTAATTAACAATAATCTCGCTTTTTCTAATTCATCATCACTAGATAATACCTGACAGGAAGAATAAAACGAATTGAACGCTTGGCATAAAGTTAAAAGGTATTGAGGGATTTGGTGAAGAGTATAATTTTTTCTCACTGAATTCAAAATTTCGGGGAAGTAGTTTAGTTGTTTAACCAAAGTTAGCTCCTTTTCGTGGTTTATTAACTCCCAATTTATATTTAAATCGATTGTATTCTTCGATTTAGTTATTATTGATTCAATTCTCGCATAACAATACTGAATGTAAGGACCAGTCTCGCCTTCAAAAGTGATGCTTTCTTTAGGATTGAAAACAAAATCAGATTTGGGATTAAATTTAAGTATAAAAAAAGTTAATGCGGCCATTCCGATTGCGGTAGCTCTTTCCTTTTTTAATTTTTCTTTTAGCTTAGGATATCTTTTAGTTACTTCCTTATAAGCTAAAGCTTGCATTTTTTCGATGATATTATCGGCATCAACTATAGTTCCTTCCCTACTTTTCATTTTACCTTCGGGTAAATAAACCATACCATATGATAAATGAAATTTATCTTCTTTAAAACCTATCATGTCTAAAACAGCAAATAACTGCTTGAAGTAGAGATCCTGCTCGTTTGCAACTACATATATCGATTTGTCATAATCAAAGTCTTCCTTTTTTTGATAAGCTAAGTAGATATCCTGAGTTATATATAGAGAAGTTCCGTCTTTTCTCAAAAGGATCTTATCTGGCAAATTAAATTTTTCTTTTAGATGAGCAATAATCGCTCCGTCGTCTGTCTTATTAAAAATACCTCTCTCCAAGCCCTTTAAAACCTTTTCTTTACCTTTCCAAAATATATCTGACTCAAAATATTCTTTGTCGAACGAAATTTTCATTGCTTTGTAAGTTTCCTTAAATCCCTCATATGCCCAAAAATTCATTTTTTTCCATAATTCTCTAGTCTCAACATCATTGGCTTCCCATAATCTTAATAGATCGTAGACTTCTTCTATTATTTTACTATCCACCTTTTCCATTTCATTGTATTTGACGTAGAACGCTCCAACGAAGTGATCAGATTTGATATCAGGTTCCTTGTTATTACCCCAGTTTTTGTAAGCATACATTGATTTACAAATATGGATGCCTCTCTCGTTGTTTAAATTGACATCAAAAACAAGATCACCTTTATATTTTAAACATCTCGAAAGGGAGCGACCCAACAGCATATTTCGGATGTGTCCAAAATGGAGTGGTTTATTTGTATTTGGTGAGGGGTATTCTATTACTATTCTTGAAGATGGTATTTGACCTTTTCCAATCTCTTCATAAATTCTCCCATACTTCTCTTTTAGTGTAAATATCTGTTCGAGAATTGGTTGTGTTTTTATCTTAAAATTGAGGTAAGGACCATTTGCTTCTATAATATTTAAGTATTCCGGTAATTCTAACTGCTCTTCTAGTTCCTTGGCAATCAAGTGCGGTGATTTCTTTTTAATTTTAGCAAGTTGAAAACAAGGAAAAGCATAACTGTAATTTAGATCTTGAGGGGGTATTTCAATGAGATCCTTGATCTCTTGCTGCGAAAAATTAGCGAGATAATCGCTTAAATATTCGGCAATTGTATTCTTATCGATTATAATCATTTTTTTTGGTTTCCAGTATCACAAAATTCTAATTATTGCTGATTGCAACTTTTATCTGTTTTGTTAAATATATTTAGTTTAACTCATAAAATTTATGATAGTGAATTATTAAGACGGTTGATTTGTTAATGTCATTTAAACAAGAAGCTAGAAAATTTTATCCTAAATGGCCTATCTACAATGAAAAAGAGATAAACGCATTGACTGAAGTTATAAAATCTGGAGAGTGGTGGTGTGGTGCTCCCGATGCTCACCAAGGTAAAAATGTTTGGGCGTTTCAAGAAGAATTTGCTCAGCTTCAAGGGTCTGAATATTGCGTTGCAGTGTGTAATGGAACTGTAGCAATAGAAGCCGCTCTCATGGCTTTAGATGTAGGATTAGGGGATGAAGTAATCGTTTCTGATTACACTTTTGTAGCATCGGCATCTGCTGTTATAGCAACAAACGCCGTTCCCATATTTTGTGACATAAATCCCAATACTCTCGTAATGGATGTGAATAAAGTTGAAGAACTTATAACTAAAAGAACTAAGGCAATTATTCCAGTACATTTAGGGGGTAACCCGGTTAATATGGAACATCTTATGGAGGTGGCATTAAATCACGATTTAAAGGTTGTTGAAGATTGTGCCCACGCTCATGGTTCAGATTTTAAAGGAAGAAAAGTTGGGAATTGGGGGGATGCCGGCACGTTTAGCTTTCAAGCTTCAAAAGTTATAACAAGTGGAGAAGGGGGAGCTATTATATGTAATAATGGTGAACTTGCGGATAACATTTATTCTTATATAGATTGTGGTAGGAAGAAAAACGAGTATTTCTATAAACACTTCTCTTACGGTACTAATTATAGGATGACAGAATATCAAGCAGCAATATTAAGAACTCAAATACAAAAATTTTCAGAGCAGCATAAACTTAGAAATCAGAATGCGGAATATCTTATGAGCGAACTTAATAAAATAGATGGAATAAAAACTATGGAGCCTACATTGGGTACGACTAGCCTTGGTTGGTATGTTTTTCCCATAGTTTTTGATCCTGCGAAGTTCGGGGGTCTCACTAAATCAAAATTTTATGATAAGTTGAATGATAATGGTATCCCTACTGACGATTGCTATCCCCCATTACATAGCTTAGATTGTTTTAAATGTAATAATTTAAAGAAAGGTATAGATTATTCTAGAGCTAATTGGGGAGGAGAAAAAAGTAACGATGCACATTTCCCAATTGTTTCTGATGTTTATTCAAGAAGTATAGAATTCCCTCAAGAAATGTTATTAGCTTCTAGGGGAAAACTGGATATTGTAATAGAATTTATAAAATCTTTAAAAAATACTACTCTGAGTCAAGATTAAACTATTTCTTCTAGTTTTTTAGTCTTAGCACTTTTATACATCGTCTCAACAATATTCAATATTTTATAACCATATAAACCATCAGTAAGTGGTTTCTTGTTTCTTAGAATGCAATCAATAAAGTGAGCAATTTCTTGGGGATAACCAAATGAATGTGCTTCTAAAGGAACAGGAAATGTCCATCCTTTCGTAGTATCCGCTTTTTCTACAGCATATCCATACCCGTTTTTGCTATACACGCTCACTAAATCAGAAAAAGTTGGAGCGACTTTAATTTGACCTTCGGTGCCAAATAGTTCAAAACGCATGTCGTAACCACCTGGTGCCGTCCAAGATTCTTCGATTACTATTTGAGCATCGTTTTCAAAATAAAGAATTCCTACTGCGTTGTCTTCCACTTCACAAGTTCCAAAAATCCCTCGATCGTGTTGAATTGTCCTCGTTTGGCAATACACTTCACTAACTTCACATCCAAGATACCAAACTAAACAAGCAATATCGTGAATTCCTAAATCTAATAACGCACCACCTCCAGATTCCTCTAGCTTGTAAAACCATCGAGAATGCGGTCCCGAATGTTGCTCTTTACCACGCCCCATATATATTACTCCTAAAGCGCCTTCCTTAATAATTTCTTTAACCTTGCTAAAGGAAGGAGCGTACATGTTGTTTTCGCAATAAAAAATCTTCCGGTTTGAAGCTTTTTCTACATCTAACATTTCTTTTGCTTCCTTAATGTTTTTAGCTAGAGGTTTCTCTACGAGTGCATGTTTTCCTGAGTTCAAGATATTACAAGTTACTTCTTTATGCAAATTATTTGGAACACATACAGAAACAGCATCGCATTCTACTTTTAGTAAGTCATTATAATCCCTAAAGTAGGTATCTGCAATATTGTATTTATTCATTAAACTTTTGGCTTCATTTTTATTATTTGACGCAATTCCCACAATTTCTACATTTGACAGTAAGGAATATGAATAACAATGATGATCAGCAATAAAACCCGACCCAATAATGCCTACTTTAATCTTATTCATTTTAATCCTCGCTTTATAATTCTGATTAATAATAATTTAGGTTTTCAACTTTATAATTGTAGTAGGATTTTATTTCCAGAATTCAGAAGAAGAACTGAACTTCTTAATTTTGGAGAAAGGACAAGCAGCAATACAATTCCCACAATCACCTGAATTTTCGATCCAAAATTCGAAGCATTTTTCTACATCGACGTAGTATTTTTTAACACATGAATTGTTAGAAATCGTAGCCGGTTCAAAAGTGGGGTCTTTTTCTTTTGTAATTGCGTCGTTTTCACAAGCCTCAGCGCATTTATAGCAAGTTTTACAGAATTTCTCAACTTTTTTAATAAAACCTAAGTTCAATTCATCAGCTATTAAAGGCATATCCGTAAACACTTTACAAATTCTTACTCTTGAGCCATATTCTGGTGTGAGCAACAACCCATTTCTACCTAAAGCTCCTAAACCGGCGTCAATTGCTAGCGGTATGCTTAGTGCAGTATCGTTGCCACACTGGATCGCTCGATATCCTAAATTTCTGATAAATTCGCCTAAACAGGCAATTGCAAAAGCCATTTTTGAATAACCTACGGCCGCTGCAGCTGAAGCTGGTTGAGCAGGAGCAGTAGAAATTGCCATTTGATCCATTTCGATAGCCATAACAATAACTTTGGTTATCCCTTCAGGTAAATTAATTGGGTTCTCTAATATAGAACTAGACGCACCTCCCTTTCTAATTTTTTTTTTTGAATCTGCTTCGCTAGTGGATGCTGGTCTTACAAAACCAGTTTTATAAATCCATCTTTCGTTAACATCTGCAATACCAACTAATGATGCTCCATAAAATTTAGCTGCTTTTTTCGTCTTTTCAGTAAAACTTTTTAAATCTCTAACCTGATATTTTTCTCTCATCCAATCCACACCGTATCCTATGTCTATTAATTCATCTCTATGCCAATTGAAAGCAAAAGGGAATTTTTCGTAAACAGTCCATCCTGCTGCAACCAACGCAAAATCAATCCGAGAATAACCATCTTCACCCGAGTTAATATGATTGTCTATATTACACTCGAACATCTTTCTATAAGTAGGGAGCGATTTATCCCATAATCTCCTATATAACATGTTATTCTTCTGCTCGAAGCGACGGTAGGATTTCTGGTCAATTTCGTAGGGAAAATCTTTTTCTGTTTGCATCTTAATCCTTTTTCTCTATTAATTTCTTTTTTACTACTTCTTTAAAAGAGTTTAGTCTATTAAATATTATTTTAAGGCATGAAATATAAAACTTTAAGAAGAAATTTATAAGGAAAAGTATCATCATTTTTTCTATGCCAATATATATTTTAGCAACTAGGTTACAAAATCCTGATCTAGTTGAAGATCGTAAAGAACACGGTGAAAAATTTTTAAAATTAGTCAAAGAAAAAGTTCCGAATGTTACATGGATTGCACATTACGCAATATTAGGACCATATGATTTTATAGATATTTTCGAAGCTGATAACGAACACGAAGCAGCGAAAGTTTCTCTACTTTCCCGAACTACCGGAGCCGCCTTTGCAGAAAGCTGGACTGCTATTAAATACACCGAATTTCTTAAATTAGTGGAAGATTTAGAGTAAAAGAGACTGCGTTTGCTTATGAAGAGGTTTATAGTGCAAATAGGATCAGGTGTAGATCAACACGGACATAATGATGATTGCACTAATGCCGCAATAAAGGCGGTTAAAAACGCAATCTCAAATAACTGTCTTACTGGTCTATTGGAGATTTGTGGTTTAAAAGAACCAAAAGATCTTCAAAAAATGATCGTACATGTGAAGATTGGAGCACCCTATCCCGAAAATGTTAAAAGAGAAAAAATTTTACAAGCAATTCCATTTGGTTCCAAATCAATTGAGATAGAAAAAGGAGGATTAGTTGCGGCAGGGATAATGATTAAAGAATTAGGGGATTCAACTGATAAAATAATTGTCTGTAATGCGGCTGTAACTGTATCTATCCTACATAAAGAAGAGAAAGTATAGTTAAGAGAGTAACAATAGTATGGTAAAAAGATGCAAATGGGCAGATTACAATGACTTGATGAAGGAATATCACGATAAAGAATGGGGGACACCTCAACATAATGATAAAATGCTCTACGAGCTATTGATTTTGGAAGGAATGCAAGCTGGCTTAAGCTGGAACACAGTGCTGCAAAAACGAGATAATTTTAGAAAAGCTTTTGATAATTTTGATTACAATAAAATTACAAGATACAAAGAAAATAAAATCGAAGAATTGATGCGAAACGAAGGAATAATTCGAAATCGATTAAAAATTCAATCCGTAATAACAAATGCCAAATCCTTCATTAAAGTTCAAGAAGAATTTGGTTCATTTAATCAATATATATGGGATTTTGTGAATAATAAATCAGTTCAAAATGCTTGGAAAAAGTTAGAAGATTTACCTCCAAACACTGAACTTTCTAACAGAATTAGCAAAGATATGAAAAAAAGAGGATTTAAATTTATCGGAACGACAATTATATATTCCTTTTTACAAGCTATAGGAGTTGTAAACGATCATACGACTGATTGCTTTCGATTCAACGAATTGATTAATTCATCCTGATGCTAATTTAAATTCTCTAGACCAATTTCTTTTTCTGCATATTCCTTTAATGCAATCCATTGAGCATCCGTTGTTCCAAAATATTTAAAAACAGAAATTCCTAAACCAAAATCAAAACCTCTCATTTGTTTTAGCATTTCCTCTGAATTACACTCAACCGAATTTGTTACTGCTAACACAGGGCTTTTGAATTCGTGTATTCGTTTTTTCATATTCCTTATAAAATACCAATAGAAAAGATTGCCAACTTTCTCCCAATACCACCCATCATCTCGCGTTCCCATTAAATATGGATATTCCATAGGAGATGCGATATCTAAGATTGAAGATAATTTGGACCAGTCTTGCCCTAATCTTCTTTGAGAAAACATTTTCTTAGGTCCAGGAAGACAAAACCATCCTGAAGTACATTCCTTATTTGTCTCCTTTATAACTGTTTGTAATTTTTGGGCGTATTCTGCTATCGTGTCTGATTTAAAATCATACCACTCGTGGCTTTTTAATATTTTAGCTTTAAACCCATAATTTTTCCTAAACTTCTCGATACATCGATCACAACAACACAAATCAGTAAAAGCTCCATCATATCTAATGTAATCGGCAAAAAAACCGCTAACCGAATAGTTTTTTACGACTTCTTTTGTTAGGTCTAGAAGATAATCAACATGTTTGCTATTAGGGCACATAAAACTAGTAGTAGGAATATAACCTTTTCCTCTAGCTCCCCTTGCTTTTCCCTTCTTTTCATCAATTTTTTCAGTGAGAAAGGGTACTTTTTTTTTGTAATCTTGGAATGACACACCCTCAGGCAAATCGATTCTCATCTCACCCTCGTTGTGTGTCGATATTTCCCCTTTTTTGTAGTGAACTCCCGATTTTTTGCCCGTTGTCCCATGTATACTAACGCGCTCAGGATGGATGACACCTTGATAGGCATCGTTCATACATGTAAACGAGACCATTATCCTTATATTTCTATCTTTACCCACATCACAGAATTCACCTAAAATATCTCTATTGATGGGATTCCATCCAGATTTCGTACTCCACATGCAGGCTCCATCGGTGTCTTTAATAACAAGTCCTAAGACATTAAAATGGCTTTCCTCTAATTTATCCATAATTTCTAGAACATTCAATTTTTTTTCGGCAAACTCATAATCTAGCTTTCTAAATCCTTGATCTCCCCTTACTAACATTAAACCTAAAGCGAAAATTTTATTGGCTTTAAATGAGGATTTTAATGCGATAATTTTTTCTGGATCGGTTTTATAATAATCTGACCAATTAACTGCGCCTTTCATCTTATCTCTAAACTAATTTGTTTTCTATTTTTAAGTAATATCATAAAGAGCTATGTGAAAAAGGTAGTTTTACTCTTCAAATTCGATAATTATTTAAAACAATTCTTTTAGTAAATTTTTAAGGTTATTAGAATTTTTAATAATACAATCATTTAAACATTTATATATACTATAACGATTATTTATAATTGAAATCAAATTAAAATATATACTTATCACATCAATTTAATAGAAAAGACAAAATAATCAAGATTAATAGTTTTATTTGGAGAAGAATGAACAAAAATGTACGACGCCACCTTTAAAATAATAATTTTCGGAGATGCGGGTTGTGGGAAGAGCACTTTAACTCAAAGATTTTTAACGAATTTATTTGTTTCAGATCAAACAATGACGATCGGTGTAGATTTTGAAGTAAAAAGCCTAACAGTTGACGAACAAAAAGTAAAATTACAAATTTGGGATTTTGGAGGGGAAGAAAGATTTAGGTTTTTACTCCCTACATATGTGAGAGGTGCTCGTGGTGGTCTATTCTTATACGATATAACTAATTTTTCCTCAATTGCTCACATTGATGATTGGCTTAGCGTTATACGAAAAGAAATAAGAGCTGAAGATATTTTTCCCATCATTGTAGTTGGAGGAAAGGCAGATTTAGTAGAAAGCAGAGAAGTCTCATCTGCAGAAGGTATTAAAATTGCAAAATCAAGAAATGTGAATGGTTTTATTGAAACAAGCTCTAAATCGGGAGAAAA
>SOKP01000242.1 GCA_004375715.1 Promethearchaeota archaeon
TTATTTTCCGAAGGTCATGAGGATACAATAGGTGTGGATTTCGAAGTGAAAAGCCTTTCAGTAGATGAATATAAGATAAAATTACAGATATGGGATATTAGTGGCGAAGGGAGATTTAGATCTTTCCTTCCGACTTACATTAGCCACGCTCGAGGAGGTTTATTTGTTTACGATGTTACTGAGAAAACTTCTCTTACTAATATTGATTTTTGGCTTGCTATTGTTAAAAAAGACCTTACGAAAGAGGATCTTTTTCCAATAATAGCTGTGGGGATTATCCCAGACTCAGAAAACGAAAGACAAGTATCTTATGAAGAGGGGTTAAAATTAGCCGAATTCCATAGATTAGATGGTTTTATTGAATGCAATGTAAAATCAGGGGAGAAAATAGAAAAATTGTTTGGATCAATTGCTAAATTAATGTTAGAACGCACTCCCCCTCCACCAAAACCTGCTATCACTAAATTATCTCGAAAAGTAAAGAGAAATGCTTTAATTGCGAAGAAAAAGAGAAAGAAAAAGAAAAATAAACGAAAGTCTGACTTATAAAGTATTTATTTATCAATTTTGTGTTTGAGATGATAACAGTGGGTTTAAAACCAAGAAAAAACAAAAAATAGAGGAAAAAAAATGTCAAAAATATTGATAGTTTACTACTCCCTTACGGGCAATACGCAGTTTATTGCGGAAGTTCTAAAGGATTCAATTGAAGCCGATATTCTCGAATTAAAACCTATTAAAGAACTTAAAGCCAATAGTGGTACGAGATTTATGTGGGGCGGGTATCAGTCTACCATGAAAAAAAAACCAAAATTAATGGACTTTGATATTAATCCCTTAGAATATGACCTTATAATTCTAGGAACACCGGTATGGGCGTGGAATATTAGTCCACCTATGCGTTCCTTCTTGTCTAAGTTTGATCTCACAGGTAAAAAGGTAGCACTTTGGATGTGTCACGCAGGAGACGGAATAAAAGCAATGGAAAGATTTAAGGAAGCTCTAAAAAATGCCAACATAGTTGCGAACATTTCTTTTCAACAACCCTTAAAGAAAGAATCCGATGAGAACAAGGAAAAGGCTCTCGTTTGGATTAAGGGTGTTGATAAATAGGGGTGGTCGAAAATGGGCCAATTTAAAAAGCACTTATCAGAACCAGTACGCCTACTAGAATAAAAATGGATATGGCAACTACTTTAAGGTAAAATTTAGGAACTTTTTTAGCAATTGCGGCACCGGCAAAAATACCGATCCAAGCCACGCTAGTAAGAGCTAAAAATGCCCCTAACCACACTTCGAAAGAAGCAGCATAGATTGAAGCGAGCGTTATCGTTAAAAGTTGGGTTTTATCACCTAATTCCATAAGAAAAATAAACCCAAACCCAGCGACATATGGATTTTTCTTAAGCCACTCAAACTTAACTACATCTTTAGATTCTGCTTCTTCTTTTTCACCCTTAGTTTGTTTTATAATTTTATTATCGGATTTTAATCTCCTCTCATTTAAATAAAGCGATTTGATGCTCCGCAATTCAAATAAGCCAATTGCTATAAATAATAAGCCCGAAATCAATGATATAAAACCTAAAGGAATAAACTCCGTAATTAAAGATCCAAAAAGAATTCCTATAGTTACGATTACTGCAAATCCAAGAGTCGCACCGATTCCCACTTTATAGAACTTTTTATACTCTAAAGCGAGGTTGAACACAATTAATTGCGTTTTATCTCCTAACTCGCCGATAAACAAAACACCGTAAGCAATAAGGAAAACTGCTATATCCATTAATAATAGAATGTTAGATAACAAAAAAATTTTGTTAAAAGATATTTAAAATCTAAATACCCTCTGGAGCAAGTAAATAAGCCAAGTTTTTACAAATTTTGGATAAGAGACATATTGAAAATATGGATTGTTGGGTAATTTTGTCTGAAGAGATAATTTAAAGAATGCTATGATATAATCTGGGGGGCATCCTTTAAAGTACACCCCATATTTCTTAAATTTTTTAGCACATTCGCCATATACGATGGTTTTCTTTTTTTCTAATTTTTTGAGTTCTTCTTCAGGTATATCGAGATCTTTTCCCACAATAATCGTCATACCACTTAATACATCCCATCCTAAATTTTTGCCGTAAGAATCCAAGTAAGAGCGAAGAAAAGCGATACAACCTTGATTGCAAACATCCTTGCCTTTATAAATTTTGATTCCGGGATGGACATTTAAATTTAAATCAGGATCCCTAAATTTCTTTCTCTTTGAATCTAAATATGCCTTGTTAGTAATTTCCACTTCGCTAATATCTAATGGCCCAATCCCGCGTTCGCTAAGAAGTTTTAGATGCCTTACTTCCTTTGGATTTTTCTCTATTAAGTAACAGCAAGCAATATCAACGGCTAAACAGTTGCTACCTACTATTAACATGTGAGTTTTTACCGGATCGGTTTCGGAGGGCCCATTCCCTTCTCCCGACACGATAGCATCAGTTATTATGAGATCTGGTTGGCGAATCAATGCAATGTCTGCTAAGTGCTCGTGAAGGCTATCATCGTGATGCTTCAGCCTTTCTTTCTTAGAAATTAAACCGAAGTTGTTCTTGATGCTCAAGGTAACTCCGGCATAATTATTTCCCTTTAACTTCGGTAACGATACGAAATAATCAATAGTCCCATCAAGCAACATTTTTGGATATTTAATCATGTGGTCCTTAATGAACGGATTGTTAATTGTTACGAGTTTCGTAGGTTTCTCGTCTAAATAGCAGAATTTAACATTCTGAATATCTTTAACAGCTTTTTTTATTCCTACCATTGCGAACGCATATCTTGCCCTTCCCTGTGTTCTATGTTCTGCAATGAAGATCGTACGCGCCCCCCGCTCCGAAAAAACCCGAGCCACTCCAGTCACTACCGCTATGTGCGTGTTTATTGCTATCGTTTTATCCATATCACTCACTGGAAAAACAAAAGATGGCTTCAAAAATATGGTTTTATTCTTAAAATCGATATCTCGGCCATCTAAATACATCCCTATCTTACTCGCTATCTCAGAGCTGTCGTATACCTCTTGTGGAATGATTGTAACTTGAT
>SOKP01000032.1 GCA_004375715.1 Promethearchaeota archaeon
CCTCGGTTGTGGACTTCCTCAATTAAATCTTGAAATGTTTTTAAACTCATAAGTTTAATTTAACTCTCCATCTTGTTTTGTTTTAGATCAATAGGCTTACATTTTTTTCTCTTTATTCCTGCAATTCTTTCGAGTAATCCCTGACCTGGTTTAACTTCTTTTAAACTTTTTGTTTCTATTAACCCAGCTCTAACAACATCGTTAAATAGCTTTTCGCCTTCTTTTGTTCGAGTTATAACAGAAGAAAATCCTGCTTGCGAACCAATTGATCCAACAGATATATCAGCATAATCAGAAGTTAAATCTTCACAAAAATGACAATTATCTCTGGCATACGATTGGACTTCTTTCAGATCAACTTTTAATTCTTCTCCCGATGTTAAATTAATTATAAATTTACCTTTATCTATGTTCATTTTTGTTAATTCGTCAATTTTTTTATCGAATTTATCCTTTACCAGCTTTATTAAGTCTGAATAAGGGAATGATTCCATACAGAATAGCCCTATTTTATATTTTATATTGTTGAAAAAAGGTAACCCACTTGGAAATAAGGTGCCTTTCTCAATTGCTTTCATCATACAAGGAACACCCACAAAGGCTAAATTCTCATAATTTTTTGCTTCATCAATAATTTTCAAGGAAGGAGAATTCGCATATTTAGTTCCTCCCGTTTTGTAGAGATCTTTAACATCATCTACTATAATAGGCTCAGGTCTCCAAATATCTTTAGAGTGTTGCACAGCTACAATTGCATCAACAATTTTCTTTTCTAATAGGTATTCAAGTATAGAAGTGACTACACCTCCATCTTGACGTACTTCCTTAATTTCATCTATCGTTGTAGAAGCTGTATAGGTATTCACGTAAGCTCCAATTTTATCTGACCAATTCAAAGATTTATCTAACTTTTTGATACTTTTATATGCTTGATCGATCGAGAAGGATTTAGGACAAACTGAAAAGCACAGACCACATTTCATACAAGCATCTTTGTCGATTTCAAGAGTATCTGCGGTTACTTCAATAGCATTTACGGGACATATTGCTGAACACCACCCACATTGACAACAAACACCAGCTTTAAAAACAATAGAAACTGGTTCAAAAAATTGTTCAATAGGTGATTCTATTACTTGATATCTATAAAAATATTCTTTAACTTCTACTTCTTTTTCTTCTCCCTTAATTTTTTTAATAACCATTTTAGTCTTAATTTCTACATGTTCCTGAACATATCCTTGCTCTCTTAGATAGATTACATCCCTAATAACATTGTCAGCGGGAAATTCTTTGATTTCTTTAACTATTTCTTCTAAGAATAGTGGATCCTTATCCTTAAGCCTTTCTAATACTAGTTTTCTCTCTGTTTCAGCATCCACCATCGCATCTAGGATCTGGTAAAATTCATTTTCTGAAAATTTACCGGCTTTCAATATTTCATCTTTAGCTTCAAAAACAGCTCTAACTTGAAAGTTGCCTGAAGCTTGATATGTGGCTTCCATTAAATTTTTGGGAGAAATTCCTTTAAATGAATTACTATTTACAACTTGAACCATATTTCGTTCATTTACTTTATTATTTACATTAATTTTTATTATTTAATAAAAATCATATTCAACTCCTATTCCTTCGCAAGGTAAGTCGTCCTATAACTAGTATTTGATTATAGGATTCATCCTACAGGAGTAATTACTTTTTGCTTTGATTTTTCAACATCTATAGACTTTATCGGATTGGTACCAGACCGTTTGATTTTTTCGTATGCATCTTCTACGCTTTTAACTAGTTTGTCGGCTTCTGCCCCACTTAACCAGTACATGTTAATTCTTTGGTTTCCGTAACCCCTAGAATCTAATATTCTATTAGCTAAATCAACATGTCTTTGAGCATTAAAATTGCCTTGTTTGAACTCACATTCATTTGGTCGTCATCCAACAATCATAACTCCGTCAGCTCCCGATTTAATGCTGTATAAGATATGTTTTACATCGATTCTTCCAGTACATTTAACTTTTATGATCTTGACTGATGTTGTATATTTCATTCGAGAAACTCCAGCTAGATCCGCAGCAGAATATCCTCATTTCAAACAAGCAAACATCAGAATTTTAAAGTTATTCTCCATTTTCTTTAGCCTCCTTCTAATATTCCGTCGATTTCAGTAAATAACTGATGATCTCTAAAGTACCTAATATCTATCGCGTTAGTTGGGCAACAAGAAGCGCATATCCCACACCCATCGCAATTAATTTCGTCAACAATTGCTTTTTCTTCGTCAACAACAGTTATCGCATTTTTTGGGCATGCTTTTTCGCATCTTTTACAAACAATACAGAAATCAGTGGAAACTTCAGCAATTATTAACTCTATTTCTACTTCCCCAGGTGCTGTTAATTCAGCTACCTTACTTGCGGCCGCTCTAGCTTGAGAAACTGAATATGCGATATCTTTTGGACCTTGAGCAAATCCGGCAATGAAAATACCCTTTGTTTTCGTTTCTTGTGGCAGTAATCCAAAGTGAGACTCTGTTAAGAAGCCATTACGATCAGAGTCTAAGCTTAAAATCTTGGAAATCTGCTCGGTACCTTTTGAAGGCAACGCAGCAGTAGATAAGACCACTAAATCCGCACTAATTTTAATGATTTCGTCAGTTAAAGACGAATACACTCGGATATTTACATTTTTAGTCTTTGGATCTTCAGAAAATTCGCCAACTTTTCCCCGAATCATTCTGATATCCGACTCCTTAGCCCTTTGATAATATTCTTCGAAACCTTTTTCGTTAGTTCTCATGTCAATATAACAAATAGTAATGTTCGCGTTAGGGAATTCTTCTTTAAGCAATTTTCCGTTTTTTAGAGCTAACATGCAACAAACACCGCTACAGTATGGTCTTTCTGTATCCCGACTTCCTACACATTGAATAAACACAATTTCTTCGGGTTCCTTCGCGTCTGAAATTCTGTGAAAATTTCCCTCTAAAGGTCCATTTGGAGATAGAATTCTTTCAAGTTGGGGTTGAGTAATGACATTTTCAAACTTTCCGTATCCATACTCTCCGAATGGTTCATAAATATCCCACCCCGTTGCTACGATAATTGATCCAACCTTGAATGTGATTTCTTCAGGCACTTGGCTAAAGTCTATCGCATCTAATTCACAAGCTTCAACACAACTAAAGCATTCTACACACACATCTCTGTGAATGTCATACAAGAAAGGAACGGCTTGTCCGAAAGCTATATCTATTGCTCTTCGTGGCCCTAAGTGTTCGTCAAAGTAATTTGAAGTGATAATGGGGCAAACTTCCGTACAAGCCCCGCATCCATTGCATTCATTGTTTACAAATCGTGGTTTCTTTTCCACGGTAATATTATAATTTCCAACGTACCCATCAACTCTTTTCACTTCACTATAGCTTAATATTTCTATATTCTCATTTCGATTGACTTCGAGCATCACAGGACCACAGATTCATATAGAACAGTCGTCGGTAGGGAATGTTCTATCTAATTGGGACATCCTACCGCCTATTGTTGTTTTGCTTTCAACAAGAAAAACTTTAATTCCTTCGTTTGCTAAGTCCAACGCAGCATTCATTCCAGCTATCCCCGCGCCCACAATTAGAGTGGCCTTTTCAACGGGAACTGTTTTCACTGGAACAGCTTTTAATGTTTTTGCTCTATTTATTCCGCTATTAACCAATGTTTTAGCTTTTTTTAACGCTTCTTCCTTATCTTCTGTACACCAAGCACAATGCTCTCTTACATTGACCATTTGAAAATGATAGGGATTTAAATCCGTTTTGGCGAGAGAACCTCTATAAATTGGTTCGTGAGTTCGAGGAGTTCAAGCGGAAGCAACAATACAATCTAAATTTTTCTCATTTATATCATCTATGATTTCTTGTTGTCCACTTTCAGTTCAAAGGAACGGGTGAGTTTTAGATATCACGACATCATCCAAACCTTTTGCATATTCGACGAGTTTATCGCAATCTACTTTTCTTTTTATGTTTATTCCTCACTGGCAAGCATAGTATCCAATCCGATGATTTTCAGATTTTTCCATTTTCTTTCTTACTCCACCTCATTTTTTACATTTATGTATGGTAATTCCTATAGTTAATTATTTTTCGTCCTTTATCATTTTTCGACATTTTAAGTGATTTCTTGTCGAAAAATCTACTTTTTTAATGGTTTTTTTTTAAAAATTGTTATTTACTTAAGTTCTTATGTGATACATTAAATTGTTTTCTATTTAACGGTATAAGTAATTGGAAGTAATACAAATATTAATATGATCAAAAATTGTTGATAATGCGATTATATGATCAATTTTGTTTCTAGACCAGAAAGGAGTAGAGATCAGATATTTGGCGGGGGGTTTTATTAGTTGAATTTGTTTTAGTTTTAAATTCTGCCCTTAAGGTTGATTAAATTTGAGGAAATCTCTTCTAAGTCTTTAATTCTGCTTTCTAAAATTTCAATTCTATTAAAATTATTTGCCATCATTTTTCTTATTAGTTTATTTTCTGAAATTGTAAACGCTCCAGCTTTTTTTCTGAAAAATTTATGCCTTCGATAAGGTTCCGATCTTTTTAAGAGATGTAATCGAATCATCCATTTAATTGCGGGCATGAAATATTTTTTAGGACCAACTTTTTTTTTGACATCTCTATAATAATCTTCAAGCGTATGTTTTTGATATTTTAGGAGGCTTTGAGATTTATTAGTATTCATAAAACCACAGTGAAAGTCTTTATCGGCAAATCCCTCTTCAGGTAGGAAATTTCTACCTAACCCAAAAATCTCCATCATATCGTTAAGATACTCTCTGTATGTTATTCTACATTGTTTTCCACCGGCTAAATTAAAGGTTTCACCCCATATCTCCTTGCACTCAATTGCGTTGACCAAAGCTAACCCTACATCTTTAGTATCACAAATTTCGATAGAAGTATCTAAAGGCATGTGAAACATTAGAGGATCCATATTAAGTTTATCGATAGATGTTATGTAGGTTAATCTAAATATTGCGAAATCTACATCCGATTCTCTAATCAACTTTTCAGCAGAAATTTTGGTTATTGCATAATAATCTCCTTTGCTAGGGGCGAGGGGATCGGTAACTTCTATTATTGGATTGTATCGGCGATCTCCATAAACAGCTACCGAGGAGGTAAATATCAATTTTGGTTTATGTAATTGTTTCTTGATCGCATCTAGGATATTTTTAGTGGCTCCAACATTTACAGATTCAGCCAACTCTGGATTAGCATCTGCTAATGGTGGAATAATTGCAGCCAGATGGATTATTATATCTTGATTTTGAACGGCAATATTCACATCATCTTTATTTCTGAGGTCACCCCAAATGATCTCTATTCTATTTTTAAACTTTTTAGCGATCTTTCTGTTTTTTCTGTTATAGACTTCAAAAACTCTGATGTTATATTCTTTATCCTGTAATTCCTTTAAAGTGCTTAAACCAACATTTCCAAAAGCACCTGTTAATAATACATTCATACTAATCTCCTTATTTAATCTATAATTTTGTTTTTATTGTCTAAACTGAAACAAAATCCCTATTAGATAAGAATGAATCCTATCTAAATAATCGAATGGTTGCGATCGCAACATATAATAGATAATATTTATTTTACAATTTATATACTAAAACTATTGTTGCAGCTAAATTCTAATGAAAATCATACGATTACAAATACCGGGCAATTTTTTAGAACATATAGGGTTTGCAGATTTGTTTCAACATCTTGAATTTATAGAAATTTTAAACGCTTTCCAATACGACCAAAATCACTTCTTTGCTCTTCAGAGGATTAAGTTCAAACCGAACGTAATTAAGGACCTGGATAAATACATTAAGAAAAAATTTAATCCTCAATCTTTCCAGTTGTTAAATCAGACTAGGAACGAAATTATTTGCATTATGAATCAGAAAAAAACTTCTGGATTCTTTCCGATTGTCGATTCAGGTCCGTGGGCGTTCCTTTTTCCTATTCACGTTTCTCAAGAAATTCTTTTGATCAATTTAATCTCTCAAAATGAATATGTCAATAAATTATTCGATGTTATTAATTCATTTACCGAGACATATAAAATCATAGGAATGACTGATTTAGATAAAATTGATGAAGTCGATCAAACTATATGGAGATCGGCAATTCCCTTTCCCAATTTTACGAAGAGACAGCAAGAAGTAGCTGCATATGCTGCTAAAAAAGGCTTCTTTAAAACTCCAAAAAAAATAAGTGCGGTTCAAATAAGTACTCACTTTGGAATATCAGAATCGGCTGTTAATCGACTTTTAAAAACAGCAAAAAATTTAGCCATGGAATATTTTTTTGGATCATTTTTGTAATATAAATGTTTGAAAAGGTCAAACAATTAAGTATTTTTGACTTAAAACATAAATTATTTTGAAAATATTTTTATTAGCGTATGACCTAATAATTAAAATAATCAAATTTAATGCAAAAAGCAATTCACAGGAATTTCTAATTAATTATGCCAGACTCAAATCTTTCACCACAAGAAATATTTGATAAACGAGAAGAGTATGGATTAGAAAATTCCGTTGAGATGTTAACAGATATTATTGAAACAGATAAGGATAACGGTAAAAGAAAGAAGGCAATAAAATTCCTTGGTGGCATTATAAAATTTATTCCTAAATTAAATAATGAGTGCTTTACTACATTGGAAAGTATCCTAATTTCTGAACTTAATATTGCCATAAAATGTGAAGCGGCTGAAGCTTTAGGAAAACTGAAGAATGAAAAAGCACTTAAACCCTTAAATTGGATTTTAGAACAAAAATTAGCTGATGTTGACCTAAGATTGGCTGTTTTGAAGGCAATAATGAAAACGAAATTTAAAGACCCCCAGATTACAATTTATATAAATGAATTAGATTCCGAATATACTTCCATCAGAGAATATGTTAAGAGTCAACTAGTAGTACTTGAACCTGAAATTCTTATTAGGTTATTGCTGGATAATTTAGAGAGCGAGAACATCTCAAATAAACATAAATCAGAAATAATAAAACTAATTGGTTATGAACTTTCCAGCATAAATATTTCATTTCAAAATGTGGATTATGTAAAGGTGAAATATCCAGAGGTGGTTTCCAGTTTACTTCGTGATAAAGCAGTATTATTAGAACAAATTACTCGAAACTTAAAGACCGAAGATACTGAGTTAATCAAATCGGCAACTTTAATATTGAGACTTTTGAGCCCCGAGATTAACAAAGATGTAATCAAATTACTATTGAGTGACGACTTTATAATTAGGAAAAACGCCATTACCATAGTCGGAAAACTAAAGTTAAAGGATGCTGTAGAATCCTTATTTTCAGGCTTAGATAATATTTATAGAGAAGTTAGCATAGCTACAATTAAAGCTTTAGGAGAAATTGGTGATCTTTCTTCTGTTCCCGAGTTACTTGATGTTTTAAATGTTGAGGATATAAGCTTTGAGTACACTGATATAGATATGAAATTTTACATAATGGACGCTGTAAAGAAGATTTATTCGAGCAATAAAGGGGCTAACTACGATTATCTTTTTTCTAATTTAGAGTCGAATAGTGAAACACTTAAAGAAAGTATCGCATTCATATTAGGAGAAATAGGAAATGAGGAATTTACCGGTCCTTTAACTAAATTATTGAAGACTAGGAATTTGGATGTTAAGAAAAACGCGATTATAGCTCTAGGTAAAATTGGAAACATCGATCCCATTACACATTTAATAGAAATTTTAGAAAATCCTAATTCCTATTGGTTGATTAAAAAAGTAGCAATAGATGCAATTTTTAACATTTTTCAGAGAAATTGGTATCGAATAAAGGAAAATAATGTCGAATTTAAAAGGACGCTAACCAAGCATATCGCCACCTTAGTCGATCTTTTAAAAAAAAGCGAAGCAGAAGACGCCAAGGTTAAAATTAGTTTAATAAAATTCTTAGAATTCTATGGTGATGAACCAGCTTTGAGTGCCTTACTCGCTAGAGTAAATGATTTTCCTAGAATAGTTAGGATACACGCCAGCAATGCGATAAAAAAGATCGAAGATAAGATTGAAGAAAGGTTAGGTCTCGATAATGTTGACTAAAAAATCGTAGACACTTTGTTTTGTTACTTTTTAAGTAAATTTTATTATGTGTAATCCATAACCATAACATAATTATCAAATTATTATATAAAGCTAATTCAAAGTTTTTGATGATTTGTAGAAAATGACTGAAAATCCAACTGAACAGAGGTCGGAAACCACTCAATATGATTATTCATTTGATTATATTCAAAAGAAACTCGAGGGGAAAAAAGACTCCTATGGAATGTTAATGAAAGAAATTGTGCGGGCAGGTATCTGCACTGAGTGTGGAACATGTGCCGCAGTTTGTCCAGTGCTCGAATGGGACCATTTGGCAGGACAACCTAAGTTAATAGGAAAATGCACTGGGTGTGGGATTTGTTACAATCAATGTCCCCGAACTATTACTGACCCCATTCAACTGATGGGGGAATTCAAAACAGGTTATGTCTCGAATACAGACATTCCAGAAGTAGTTGGAGCTCAAGATGGAGGAACTGTGACTTCTTTGTTAATATATTTATTTGAAGAACATTTAATTGATGCGGCAATTGTTTCAACGAAAGATCCTAATAACCCATGGCATCCAGTATCACAAATTATTACCAATAAAGAGGAAGCTATTAAGGCAGCCGGTTCCATTTATTGTCATTCTCAAACTGTTGAAGCTCTAATGGACGCAATACGAGAAGGTTATCGCTCGATTGCTTTTGTTGGTACACCTTGCAATATTGATGCTGTTGATAAGATGACGAGCTCTCCAGCAGGTATGTTGAAATACTTCATGCGAGCACATATTCTTAAGATTGGCTTATTCTGCATGGATTCGTTTGCTCCTGAAGCACTCTATCCGTTTTTTGAGAAAGATGGCATAGATTTAGCTAAAGTAGTAAAAATGGATATTAATAAAGGAAAGTTCCATGTGTATTACGATCACGATGGAGAACCAATAAAGTCATACACTATTAAACAATTACACAAATTTAAATCTTCGAGTTGTAATTTCTGTACAGATCTTACTGCTGAAAATGCAGATATTTCAATAGGCTCCGTTGGTAGTGGTCCTAAGAAGAACACGGCATTTGCAAGAACGGGAATTGGAGCAGAGATAATTGAAGATGCTGCGAAAAAAGGGTACCTACAAATCGAACCCTATAACGCTATAAATTTAAACGCTGTTTTATTTCTGGCAAAACTTAAAAAAGTCTCTAAATATAACATTCAAAAACGTAAAGTTTTTATCGTCCAGGACTCTAAAAAGCAAGAGGAGCCAAAAGTTCAAACGAAACCTGAAGCACAACAAGATGTAGTGAAACCGTTAGGTTCCAGAAAATTTTTAAGCGTCAAAAAAAGTATTAACGAAGAAGATGTAGTTCTAAATATTTCGTTAACCAATTCTGTTGGTTATCTCTTGGAAGATATAAAAATTAGAATTGTCATAGTCGAAGAGCTTTTTGAAAAGAAACCATGGATAACCACAATCAGAGAATTATTTCCATACGAAACAATAGAAATTGGTTATCCTTTAGAAACCGTCAATAACGACATAGTCTACTCTAATGTGCTAGTAGAAGCATCAACGGAAAAATTTGGAAAAGTTTTCTCAAGAACATTTAAATTAGCCCCAAAAGAAGAAAAATGAGTTTACACATCTCATAAATTTTAATTTAGAGAAAATAAAAAACTCAAAGAGATGCTAAATAAGATTAATACTGATCCCTAAACTCGAGATATTTATAATTCCAAAGATAAATTATTTACATTACTTCAATCTAATTAAAATCAATCAAAAACGTTACTACTATTCCCTACGAGTTCCTATGCAGAATTTTCAGGACTAATCAAGATGGTTTCTTCGCAAAATATTTCAAACACTACTTTACAATATATAAGTTTACTATTTAAAAGTAATAATATATGTTCACCAAAATGTCTAAGGTTTTTGGAATAATAGATTTTCTTATTACCTTGTTCGATGATGTCCGAGTGAATCAACTCTCTGGTTTTGTCATGTCCGTGGATTTTTAGATATTTTTGCCAGTGAACCGATACTCTAGTAATTTTCTCTATTTTAGTATCTGGATAAAATATCTTATCAAAAATCAAATCGTGAAGTTGGATTAATATATTCCCAAGTCTTTCGAGATAATCAGCGATCGCGTAAGAATGTCTTACAAGACTGATCATATTAGAGATGATTCTGGTACTCCTAGTATTCGCGCACTCTTCAAATGATTTCCAACTTTCATACCATTCGTCAATAGAGAATCCTTCTGATTTACTGAATACCATTGCAACATTTATTATATCACTGAGATCAACATTATGACCTCTATTCAGTTTCTTCTTAAAAATATCTTTTAATTCTGATCCATCAAGATAGGCACCTGCTCCAAAATCAAGCCCCTGATTTACATCATTTGAGGCAATAAGTATGTGTTCCTTGGTAGCAGGTGAAAACGGATCTTTCCAGCAAACCATTTTCTCCCACTCTTTCGTAATTTTATGTTTTGTCCATCCGTTCGTTTTTAAAACGTGTTCGAGTAAATCAATCTTGTAAATCCAAAGATCAATATCATCCGTAAATCTTTTTCTTCTCCAATCTCTAGATGTGTATTTTCCCAAATACAATTTCACCGTCCCTCTAACCAATGCAAATTTTCCTTTTTTCATTGATTCGACCGCATCCTTATGATAAGGAGCATTAGGATCATTTGATATTTTTACAATTTCATTTAAAATGATCCTTGCTTCTGCGGCTACAATATCTGTTGGAATGTTTCCGTCTGACGGATATTCCCTTGACCCACCCTCTATAAATTTTTGAAATAATTTAAAATCGTTTAAAGGAATTGAATATCTTGAATTTTCAAACATTTTTTTACTAAATACATAGTGGGTAAAACCATCAATATCTTCATAAGTGTTTTTCGTTATTGAATTGATAATTCTAAGGTTATCGCCTTTTGTCATTTCATCAGCATTACAATCCCAAATATCGTTCATAACAAAAACCTAATTTTTACCTACTTATATGTAAAGGGGATTTATAAT
>SOKP01000270.1 GCA_004375715.1 Promethearchaeota archaeon
TTTTAAGTTGAAGTAAAGAACAAATTCTTTTGCCCATAAATAAATTTTATCGTTATTACTCAAAAATTACTTGAAGCATAATTACAAGAAGATTTATCTTCAGTACCAAGGGAACTTAAATCTAAACGAGGATTTACCTAAATTTCGTGAAAAAACCGTCATCAATTTCGCTAAGAAATTTAAGAAATCATTTTTTGTTCACACTTTTTCATTTATAATTTGAATGATATGATTTGATTTTCTCTTGACGATTGATATGCAGATTCTATGATCTCGTGAGCACGATATCCGATATCTAAACCAGGATAAGGTTCTATTTCTTTGATTATCGATTCCATAAAACTAAGACTTTCGAATAGATATGGTCCAGTATTTAAAGCCATTTTAGGATAATTCTTATTCCTTAGATATTCTTCAGTAATCCCTTCTAAATTAAGTCTCTTCTTCTTTCTACCAATTAAATACTCTAACTTTTTAAAGAACGGTGGAATATAATTCTCCAAATTTATATATCCATTCTCTAAGAAAATCTCTACACGTCTCTCATCCATTTTCGCTTTATTCCAGATACTTGTTAAATTCCCTACAAATCCGTCTTCATATTCAAAGTTTAATGCGGCTACATCCTCTAGCTTTCCTTGCGTCAACGGAGAGACATAGCGAATTTTGGCGAATAATTTCGAAAGAGACGCCTGATCACCAAAAAGATATTCAAGCATATCCACATCGTGAATGCTATGTTCAAATAAACTTCCTCCATAAGCTAAGGAAGGATCTTTTCTCCAATCAGATTGATGTAAACCGGTGCCAATAGGCCAATTTTGAGTATCTCTGAATATAAATGATAATCTCTTTCCAAACGCTTCAGCATTTTCTTTTATAATTTGTTTCATTTTCCAGACTACTGGACAATGCCTGAGTACTAATCCTACCTGCGTAGAGATTCCATGCTTTCTCTCTGCTAAAATTAGCTCTTTGATATCTTCTAAAGAAAAGGCAAGCGGCTTTTCACAAAAGATATTTTTACCTTCTTCCGCAAGTTTTAAGAAATACTCTTTATGGAATTTAGTCGGAGTTGCGATGTAAACAACATCAATAGTTTTATCCTTAACAATATCATCAGGATTCGTCGTAAAATAGTCAATAATATTAGCATTCTTCAATTTTAGCCTGTTCAATTTCTCTTCGTCCGGATCGGCTACTCCCCGAATTTTTATATGAACATCAGCATCAGAAAGGAGCCTTCCTTCTTCGATTGTTTTTAACGAAAATAAGTGTGTCAGCCCAATTAGCCCTGTGCCTATCATCCCTATATTTATATTCAACTTAAACCATCCTTCTCGCTTTAGGTATTTATTTAACTAAAAGTAAAGAGCTATTTTTTATAAACATTTCAAAAATCTTGTTAATTTTTGACATTTGAGTTTTTTTGTTTCTTATTTATTATCTCGTGAAATAACCGTCATTCTAGTTCAAATAGAATAGATCTTTCTCTTCGAATTATTTCTTAGAAAATTCCTTTCTACTATAATCTAGAAATCAAATGGAACCCTTGAGATGGTGCTCAATCGAATTATTGATTAACATCCTATTTATTGTATAATTAAAATTCTACGCTATACTACTCTTCTAATGCCCATTTCATAAGTTCATCAGATATAAAAATATCTTTTTGAAGAGATTCTAAAAACAATAAATATTCTTCTCTTGTTTTAATTATCTTTCTTTGATAGAGTGATTTTAATAAACCAAGAGATCCTACAATAGAAATTCCTAAATTTTTAGCATATTGACGTAAAGGTTTATCATCTGTTGCGATAGGAATTCTGTGTTCTAAAGCTAATCGTATAAGACTTAGGTCCGCTATACTTAATGATACGGGACTTGATTCCAGTATTATATCATCACTGGGGTGTTCAATTTTGATCCAATTTGGAATTTTCTTCTGCCATTGTTTTGAATATTCATCGAAAACTTCTTTAGAGATTATTGCAGAAAATATTAATTCTTTTAAATTAGAAAGGAGTTTAAGACGCATAAATGCGCTTAATACGCTATTATCGAGGACAATCATGTGTATTAATCGTCATTTGTTAATTTCTGAACTAAATCGTACTCCTTTTGAGCTTCTTCTGCAGATTCAGGTCCACCAATATGTTTAAGATGGCGTCTATGAAATTCTGATAAAAATTTATCCACTTTTATATTTAATAAATTCGCCGCTTTGGAAAGCGTTATCTTTCCCTCTGCATAAATATCTAATATCCATATTAGAAGACTTTTCTCTTCCAAATTTTTAGAATTAAGGCCAGTCAACTCAAGAAGGTCAACCGGTAGTTTAATTGTTATTTTCTCTACCATTTTTCTATAATATGAATAGAATTGAAGCTTATTAATTTTTAGTATAATCTTGAATCATTTTTAGTATAATTGGAATGTCGTGATTTGGTTCTCCCAACATTGGGCTTTCTATTGATGAATTCAACCCTCTAATATGAAAATGATGAGGTTTTGTGCTTACTTCCCATCTATCATCATAGTTATCAAATCTCATTTGATCATCTGGATTTGGAGTGAAAATGAAACTATAAGAATACTCTCCGAAATCAATATAAGTATGTAATATCTCCCGCATCCCAATTAAGATGAAAGAATGGAACATCTGGAATAATAATCTTATTATTTTGCCTATTACCACTCATCTTAATTATTAAGTCTATAAGTAGTTTTGATTTAATTTCTAACCTTTATACATAGTATGATATAAATTTTAATAACACTATATAAATATGTTCTTAATCAATTTTATGTAAGATGCTAAAATAAGATTATCCATATTTGCTGCTAAGCCCTGCTATTTTGCCTTAATTCTGCCGTTTCGTGACAAATTTCTTTTTAAGCTTTCTTACTGATATTTTTTTTAATTTAAAGAAAAAATTCGGAAAAAAATAATTTAAAGAATCGTTTAACTTGAGTAATAGATAAAAACTCACAAAATAATAAAAAAAATAGAGTTAAATTATTTAAATATTGGTAATTACTCCATCGTTAATATAAATTAAAATAT
>SOKP01000034.1 GCA_004375715.1 Promethearchaeota archaeon
CATTTCCTTAATATCCTTTAAAAATTGCTCCTTATCTGGAATTTCTCTTTTACCCTCTGTCTTTGCTCTAGCCTGCCTCTCTCGATATTTTTCATCTTTCCACTTTTCTGTCACACCCTTGCTTACACTTTCTTGATATTTTGTTTCTTGCCATTTCTCTGTCAATACTCTGCTCATTTTCTCCTGGACTTTTGGGTTCCTTGCTATCTCTTGGTTTATTTTAGCCATTTTTTGTACCCATTCAGGGTTATTTTTTGCACGTTCTTGTCTCTCTTTCGATTGCTTTTCATTATACTCTCTCTCCTGCCATTTTTTAGTACCTTTTTCACTTAATTTCGCACTTCTTTGAGGATTTTTAGCTTGTTCTCTATTGATTTCAGTCATTTTTTTTATAAACTCTGGATCCTTTGCTCTTTCTTGTCTTTCATTAAATTGCTTATTGTAATATTCGGGATCGTTCTGATATTTTTCTTTCATAACATTACTTAAGTTTTCCTTAGCTTGCTCGCTTAATCTACCACCTAATCCACCTTCTTTTAAGTTATACCCTTCATCTGGATTCATACTATCATAATCGCGAATATGTTCTGTTTCTTTCCTATCTAATTCTTCTTGATTATATGCTATGTCCTGCTGTGTTAGGTCAAAGTTCTCGGGACCATACTTGACAATAGCATTTTCTACATACCGAAGATTCTCACCTCGCGCTTCTTTTCTATAAGCTTCTCCGACTTCCTCTTTCCAGCGTTCCTCTATTGGAATCTTACCTTCGTTCCACCTACTTGCCACAGTTTGCCCTATATAGACCTTACCATTCACTACATTAGTAGCTCGATAAATATACCCATAGGGATCTTTTTCTCTTTCAACCATTTTTTAGATAAATGTCTAATTTAAAATGTGTCTCAAGAGAACTATTTAAACCTCAATCGTTTCAAAAAATCATTGAAACCTATTTACAGTAAAAATTTTTGTTTAAATAGATATACCCATAACAATAGTAATAACACTAATAAACGGAGTTGAAGCAAAATAGCAGAAAATAAAATACAAAATGGAGAAGAAAAAGTACCAAAATATGAAACCCTCGACGATTTCATAGCATTGCTTATAGAAGTGAGAGTGGATTTAACGATGTTATGCAAATCCGTTAATAATGAATATATTAAAGAAGAACTTAAATGGGCAATAAACCGAATTGATCTGGTCGGCTGTGAACTCTCTCAAAATATAAGTAAAAAATTAAAAGAAAAATAGAAAGAAAAAATAAATTAAATAGATTGATTGATTACATCATTCCGGGAGGCATGCCACCCATTCCTGGCATTCCCATGCCGGGAGGCATTCCACCACCCATTCCAGGAGGCATTCCACCAGGTGGACCTGCGCTTTTTGCTCCTGCGATAACATCGTCGATTCGTAAAATCATTGAAGCAGCTTCGGTAGAGCTTTTAATCGCTTGAATTTTCACTATAGTTGGTTCGACTACGCCTATAGCCGCCATGTCGTTAATTATGTCGCCAGTTTCTAAGTCGTGCCCCGCAAACTTGTTTCCTGCTTGATGAGCGGCTCGTAATTTCATTAACACGTCAATCTGGTCTAATCCAGCGTTTTCTGCGAGCGTTTTAGGGACGATATCTAGAGCATCTGCAAAAACTTCGACTGCTAGTTGCTCGCGCCCTCCTAGAGTTTGAGCGTATTTTCTTAATTGAATTGCAGCTTCAATTTCTGGAGCTCCTCCACCGCCAACAATTTTCTCGTCTTCGACAACATCTCTGGTTACGCATAAAGCGTCGTGAATAGCTCTTTCGGCTTCATCTATGATGAGTTCAGTTCCACCTCGAATTAAAATTACGACTGATTTAGGATCTTTACATTTTTCGATAAAAATCCAGCTATCGTTCATAATTTTGCGTTCTTCGACTAATCCAGCGAATCCGAGCTTTTCTGGGGTAATATCGTTGAGATTGGTGTAGATCATTCCGCCAGTAGCTTTGGAAAGCTTTTCTATATCAGATTTTTTGACTCGTCTAATAGCCATTATTCCCGCTTTAGATAAGAAGTGTTGTGCCATATCGTCGATTCCCTTTTGACAAACTACTACTTTTGCTCCTGAGTTCACGATCTTGTCAACCATGTTTCTAAGCATGCGTTCTTCTTCGTCTAGGAATTGTTGAATTTGCTCTGGGCTTGTTATTTGGAGTTTGGCGTCAAATTCAGTTTTTTCAATTTCTATAGCGCTCTGTAATAAGAGTACCTTAGCGTCTTGAGCGATTTTAGGCATTCCGGGGCTGACAACTTCTTTATCCAAAATGATACCTTTAATGAGGGATGTTTCGTCAATTGATTCTCCCTCTTTTTTTTGGATTTGAACTTTATCGATATCAGCAACCCATTTACCGTCTTCGCCTTTTTCGGCTATTGCCTTTATTGCACTGATACAAATGTCGGCTAGCATATCTCTTGATTCAGAAACGATTTTTGAAGACATACAAGTCATTGCAGAGTTCTTTAACCCTACCGTATCGTCAATTCCGCTTTTTATTGACATTTCTTCTAAGATTTCAATTGCTTTCTCAGCAGCTTTTCGAAATCCCTCAGTAATAACTGTTGGGTGAATCTTCTGTTTTAAAAGCTTTTCTGCGCGTTTTAATAGTTCGCCAGCAAGGATTACAGAAGTAGTTGTGCCATCACCCACTTCTGAGTCTTGAGTTTTAGCAACTTCTACCATCATTTTGGCTGCAGGATGTTGAACATCAATTTCTTTTAGAATTGTTGCCCCATCGTTAGTAATAACAACGTCGCCGAATTGATCGACGAGCATTTTATCCATTCCACGAGGTCCTAGTGAAGTTCTCACCGCTTCAGCGATAACTTTCGCCGCAGCAATGTTATTTTCCATAGCGTCTTTTCCACGAGTTCTTTCGGTTCCTTCCCGCATTATAATAATGGGTGAACCGCCTAATTGTGCCATATTAAATTCACACTATTTTGTTTTTTTTTAAAATAATTATTAATTATATAATGATCTCTAAGTCATAAAATTAAAAAAGTTTACGGAAA
>SOKP01000196.1 GCA_004375715.1 Promethearchaeota archaeon
GAAAATTTGACGAGTTAAACATGGATAAGACGATCGATATGACTGCGAAAAATGGGGGCGATATCGAAATTATTTTTGAGAAGCGTAGAAAAAACAACGTAAAACTTCTCCTACTAATGGATGTTGGAGGGAGTATGACTCCATACGCTCACCTCGTTAACCTTCTTTTCTCGGCAGCCAACAATATGTCGCATTTTAAGGACTTCAAGCATTTTTATTATCATAACTGCATATATGATAAGGTCTACCACAACGCTCAACGAAATCCAGAGGAGGCTACAGATTTCGAAGATTTTATAAAAAAATATAATAGTAAATATAAGGTTGTAATGGTGGGCGACGCCGCAATAATTTGATCGATTTCCGCTCAAATTGTGAGGGCTAGCTGGGAGCTCACTGAACGTTATGGTTCCATTTACTATTATCATCGAAATGAGATGCCGGGTATTTATTATGTTAGAGAGCTTGCGAATCATTTTAAAAACAATGTCGTTTGGTTAAATCCCGAGTTAATTCGGTTGGAGTGGGTGCCGTGGACTAGGAAGATCATATCGAGCATCATCCCAATGTATAATTTAACTGTAGAAGGAATCGAAGAAGCAATGGATTTTCTAAGGACAGGAGGGAAAAACCAATATACTACAGTTCAGATGCTAAAAGGCTTAAATTATTAGTTTTTCTTGTTTTCAACTTTACAGGTTGGGCACCAATTATTATGACTCTTTATAATTTTTATAAGGATTGTAATAGGAACGGTATTACTCCATTTTACAACTTGTAATGTAAAGAATTGTAAAGAACATAACAATTTGAAAGAACAATAACAAGTTGATACTAGTTAAACTTAAATGTTTATGCTGCTTTCTTGTTTCTATCAAAAAATTCAGTAAAATAATTATGACAAGACAAAAACCTAATATTTGTGTTATCTGTGGGGATACAAAAGAGCACCCTTTATCACCTCTCTGCATAAAATGTGCTCCTTATATGTATAAAAAACAATCTTTCCCCCACCAACTAGTACAGAGAAGAAAAGCTTGGAATGAGAATAGAGAAAAAATTATTAAAGAGAGGGGTAACCAATGCGAATGGTGTGGAAGTGAAAAAGAACCATTTTCAATTCATCATACCCAAGAAATTGATTCTCGCACTTACGAAAAAATATGGCGAGATCTTTTAAAAAAAGCAATTCAAAGTTTTTTAGCATCTGAACCTGAACGAGAAGAATGGGTTAAAGAATTCCTTAATTTTAAAAATAAATTAGGCTTAAAGAATTCTATTAAATTTTACAAAGAAAAAGCAAGAAATGAAGCTGTTAAAAGCTGTCCAAGCTGTGGACGCACAAATATTACTGGCGAGAAAAAATCCCATCCTAACTATAAATGTAATAAGTGCGGTAAAGAGTTTAACCAACCAAAATTTGGGCCAAAAAAGAAGACGATAAAAAAATTGAAAGCACTACAAAACTTTGAATCAAAAGGAGAAAAACCAGATGCTCACATTCTTCAAAATCTCAGATATATTAAATCTCAGTCTTTTTCTGCGTTTATTGGAATGATTTTACCTCATATTTACGAGGAGACATTTAAAGAATATAAAAAACAAATTGAAATCTTAATAAAAAATTATTCGGATATGACAGAGGTTTTAGTTGTTTGTAAAAGATGCCACTATGCCCATAAAAAAGGATATGTTATCTGTGAAAAATGTAAAAAAAATTACAAAAATCCTAAATTTGAGACTTGTAAACAATGTAGTATCAAAGAAATAGAAGTTAACGATCCTATTGCTAAAAAAATAAGAGAAATATTTAACATCTCCATGAAAGACCTCTGGGTTAGGACTACAGAGAACGAATGTGTTGTTTGTGGACTCTGGGTTTATTCGGATGAACAATTTGATGTGTGTTTAACTGGAGAAAAAGAAGATGAATATATACGTTTAGGTTCTATATGTCCTAAGTGTTTTGAAGAATATAAGGTTAGTAATGAAACAAGATTTATAGTCATGAAACACTAAAACAAAACGCCTAGTTCCTTTAAAATAGCCTCTTTTAGTCTTTTAAATCGTTACCCCACTTGGCGATGTTTTCCTTGGTATGCGTCTAGTAATTCGTATACGGCTTTGAGAGATATATTGTATTTTTTCCCGATAAAATATAGAATTTCCCTAATCTCAGTTAACAAGATGAAAGAAAATGAAAGTAAAATTATATCTTAATAAACAGAATTTATCAGACAAAATTATCGCCAACTGAAATTATTTGAAGAAAATCTGCTTTCTACTATGAGATTCAATGAAGAAATTCCAGAATATCCTGATAAATCACATTCAATAGAATAACAATTCTCCCCAAGTTCATGTTCCTTAGTAAAATATTTTGTTAGGCTTTTTAAATTAGGCTTATCAATTACTCTTAAGTATAATCTATCGTTTTCAATCCATACTTTGTCCGAATAAATTCCAGGAATAAGCGGTTCTTCATTACCTTCAATATTAAATAACTTTAACAGAAAATTATGATCTGTCATATATTTTTTTCACATCCCATTAATATATGTTTTCGGTAAAGAATAAAAATAGAAGAAGTTAGATTAAGGTTTGCGTTTATATAGGTAGGTATGGGAACTCGACGGAGAATTGGGAGTGGGCTGTGGGGAGACCGCTGAAATTTGGAGAGGAATCGGGTTTTCCTTGCACACGTAAGCTAATCCTAAATTATGTATAATTCCCGGATCGTCGGGTTCGATTTCCAATGCCATATTATAGTATTTTATTGCTTTGTCGAAATTTTCACTATCGTAATATAATTCTCCTAAACCGAATAAATCGTCAACAGTTAATCCTTCTGAACCGTATCTCCTTCCAATTTGGTAAATTATAAGTTAGAAAATTAAGTACCAAGAGATTTTAAAAATGTATTTAAAATTATAAAATAATTGTTATACTGATAAATTAATATGTTTGAAGAAAAATATGAAATCCTATTTGAAGGAATGTCTTTAGATTGTGGGAAGTTATTTTGGTATATTTCAAAGGCAAAAACGGAACTAGATAGAAAATTAGATAATACAAGTAAGTCTAATAAAGAAAAAGCGGAGGAATTTAATCTCGAACTTCAAGGTGACGAAATAAGGTGGTGGATAACTAAAAAAGAAAAGAATATTGATGAGTTTATTAAAAAAACTGAAAGTGCAAAAATTCATGCTCAATTATTAAAAGATGAATCAAAAAATTTGAGTAATAATTTAGATTTTAACTGGAAAGTTGATGTAGAGATTGCTGTCGAAGATTTAGTTGAAAGAATAAAAAAATTTACTGATAATAATCAAATTGCAATAAGGGAATTATTAAATTACGTTCTATGGTTATATGAGGAAGATCCTTTAGCACCATCTATTTTATTTACTTATAGAGTTTGGGGATCAACAAGAATATCAGATAGACATATGAATATCGAAAAAGAGAACATTGAGGATGATTTGCCAAATGTTCGGATAGCAAGCTTAATCACACTAGGATTATTAGAAAGATATGGTCCTACAATAAAACCTAGCCTCTATTTTGACCCTTCAGTTTCTATTGGTGATGATGCAATCCAAAGGTTTATAACCTCATTCAATATGGAAGTATTGCGAGAATTAGCTGTTTTTTTCGAATTTTTGCGAAATTCTTTTAATAATATTCTTCTGGAAGCGGAACATTATAGCCAGGAAATTTCATTACTAAACGATGATAAATTCTGGATCAAATTTATAACGAAAGCGAGGACGATATCCGAAACAAAGTTGTGGGATTTTAAACAAACTTTGGATATGTGGGAGGTTCCAGAGCCGTCATTAAAAGCGGAAAAACAAATTGAGTTCTGTGAGCAAATTGCATCTTATGCCAATAAGAATGGAGGTGTATTGTTAATTGGAATTACAGATAAATTTAGAGAGGTAGTTGGTGTTAATGATATTGAAACAAAAATGCACACAGTAGGGAGTAAAATAAAAAGATGGACTGTGTATAATGACGATTTCTGGTTCTTAAAAGAAATTAAAATTGTAGATGATAAAGGAGTAACAAGAAGTTGCTTAATTATTGCTATTGCTCAAACAAAAAGAGTGGTGGGTGTGAAAGATGAGAAAGATCGATATTCATATCCTATAAGGATTGAAACTGGTAAAGAAAATGGGGATTTGTGGAAATTAGAAGAACAAAAATTCGATGTCTATAAAAATAACTATGATTTTTTAAAAGAATTGCAGGAATTTTTAAAATGAAGCCCTTTTTTCATTGTATTTATTTAATTCGTCCCATCTCTAAAACATCAAATTCTTCCATTTCTAATAATGCACTGAAGACTTCAGATTCAATAATTTGATCTTTCGATACTTTCACAATTTTATCAAATATTACTTTTAGCTATAACTGCTTTTTATCACTTTAAAAAGATACTATTCAAAAAGCAAATATAAAGGTTAATCAATATTTTAATAAGTAGATAATAATAAAATGAGTTTTTAAGGGTAATAAAGATTATAAACCAAAAAGAGAAGAAAGAATATTTATTAAATGAAATTGAGAGTGTTTTAAGGGAATATGACAAATTAAAGCAAAAATCTAAGTATGAAGATTTATCAGATATTCTCGAGGAGGAGATATATACTTTAATAACTCAAACACAGAATATTGTTAGACATTTAAATCATCCCGTTTATTACGATCAAATTAATGAGATTTTGGGAAAGAACAAACCCTATCTTTCAAAGCGATTTCTGTCAATTATGGGGATATTAATTGCCATCAAGAAAAACCTGGCTACAGATTTAATCGCTATCAAAGAAAGTGGTTTAATTTTTGAACGCAAAATTGATTTACTTACGAATTTTGAAGATATTTCAATCGATTTTCCCAAAAAAATGCTAGATTGGGGAAAGACCATGACTGAAGTTTATTTTAACCTTTTTATTTTTGAAAATTGTATTAGAAGTTTCATTAAAGAGGTTAGTATTAAAGCATATGGGAAAAATTACTGGGAAAAATTGAACATAAAAATTAAAATAAAAAAAAAAATTGAGAATAGAAAGAAAAACGAATCTTTATATAAGTGGTTGTCGATAAGAGGAGGTTCTGATTTGTATTATACAGATTTTGATGAATTACGAGTAATTATTAGCAATAATTGGGAAATCTTTCAAATTTATTTCCCAAAAGAAACTTGGATTATTACCTATTTAGAAGATTTATATAAGATTAGGAATAAGATTGCTCATAATATTCCTATTGAAGAAAGTGAAAAAAATACTGTTGAAACACATACAAACAATATATATAAACAGTTAGGAGTTGATCTCAAATATGTTACGTTTTTTAGGGAAGGATCTGTTCAATATCAGTTTAGGGAAAATGAGAATAGTGAAGACTATTATCGAGACATAAGGGAAGAACACCCAGAGTTGTCTGAAATTGATTTTGAATTGATTTTTGATTACTTAGATATGCTGGAAAAGGGAGAGATCCCTGAGGAAAATCTAAATAACACTTTCAATACGATTAATAGGGAATTAATGAAGTTAAACAATATAAATATTATCACTCCACAAAAATATGTCAGACTTGAAGAAATTTGTCGGAGACTTCTTACTTTTATGAAAAAGAAAGATGAAAAAATTGAATCTCGAGTATTGAGCATACTATACTCTTTTACTTATAAACAAAGAACTTCAATGATATTAAAAAATCAATGCTATGATTATCTAATTGAACTTTTTGAGAATGGAAAGTATTATACTAATTTGATTCGTATTTTAGATTTATATGGGTATTTCAATAATAAGATAGAAACTCTTGTAGTAGGCGCTATTAAAGAAAATAAAGTCAGATTGCTGAATGATTTGGTGGGATATATAGATTTCTCTCGATATAAAGATAAAAGAAAAAATTTCATTCGAACTCTCAACCAAGAATTGTCTAAAATTGGATTGGATAATGCAAATCTCACAGATGTGATTAAAAAAATTATTAGAAAGTTTGAACAATTAACAGTTTTCATTAATAGAGATTTAAATATGAGAGAGTGATTAATCAATTACATAAGTGTTTAAATCGAGGGAATTCTGTTAATATTCTTATAGTAATTGAATAATTAAGAAAATTAAATAAATAATTTTTTTGTTTTGGTTTAAAAACTCCTATGGATAAATAATATATGCTTGATAGATTAAAGGCAAGTTTTTTTTGGAAGTATCAAGAGTATAACTTCCTATACCGAACACGCTAACAATTTGTCCTGAAAATCGAGATTCGAGATCAGTTAAAATGTCTTTGATCAGTGGATCTTGTCTGTATTTTTGATGCAAACCGAGAATAGTAGTTTAAATTGGTATTTTAACTTTGACCATCTTCTAAAAATTTATAGCGATAAAAAAAGTAAACTTTTGTAAAGTAAAGTAAAGAATTGTAAAGAAAAATTGCGAATGACAAGTAGAGTAGTCTGGAAATTTACTACTACTACTTTAAGGTTTACTAGTGTAAAGTTTACCTAACTTTTAAATAGGAAATTGATTATTACTATATTATAAAATTATGTCGAATTTTATTAATGTGATAAAATTAAAGAATAATCCTCAAAGGTTGATTAATATAACTGATAATAACAACAAGGAAATAGTTTCTTTCGCGTATAGTATGACAGATGGTGGGAGTTATGTAGAAAAAATCTTTTACGAACTTGAAACTCCCAAAGCAGTAATGTTTGGTAGAAACATTGACGATAAAGTTCTTTTTATCCCAAAATCAGCAATTAAAGGCGGATGGAAAAAGGATAAAAACAAGGCTCAAAACATTAAAATAAAATTTGGGATTAAACTATACTGGAAACCGAGAAAAACTTAATTTTAAACAAAAAAGATAATAACTTACTGAACACTCAAGAGATTTACTCATGACGCAAAAAAAAGAGGACCCCGAAGAAGAATTCGTATTCGAGTTTTACGACGAAGATTACGCGAAATCTCTAGAGGATGTTGAAAAACCAGAAGTCGTGGAGGAATACAACGAAATCGATTTTGAGAGGGATTTAAACGAAGAACAATTAGAAATTGTAAATAACATCCAAGGACCAATCTTAGTAATTGCGGGAGCTGGTTCAGGAAAAACGAGGACTATCGTCTATTCTGTTGCGAAACTTTTAGTGTCAGGAGTAAAACCTAGTCAGATAATGTTGGTCACGTTCACTAACAAAGCTGCTCACGAGATGATTAAACGGGTAGAAATATTGCTCGGAAAAAAACCAAAGGGTATTTGGGGGGGAACTTTTCACTCGATTGCTAACCGTTTCTTGAGGATATACGCAAAAACGCTCGGGTTAAAGCCTAATTTTACGATAATGGACGAGACAGACGCCAAAGGATTGATGAAACTATCAATCGATAAAGCAAGCGTAAAGGATCTCGAAGAACGGTTCCCTACTTCCGCAATGGTAAAAGCGATTCTGTCGTTTTCTATTAATTGTAACAAATCGATTAAAGAAGTTATCCAATGGAAATATGGCCAATTTGATAGCGATCCTGTCCTTGCTAAGTTAGTTGAAGTAATCAACATTTACAAGAAAAAAAAAGCAGACGATGGTTTGTTAGATTTCGACGACTTGCTGGTGTTCTGGAGTAGATTGCTCGACGAGAGATCTATCGCTAAACTTATAGCTAGTAAGATAAAATACGTGTTAGTTGACGAATATCAAGATACCAACTATATCCAAGACGAAATTATTCATAAAATCGTTAATCAAAACCCAGAACGGAATATTATGGCGGTAGGGGACGACGCCCAGAGTATCTACGCTTTTCGGGGGGCAAATTTTCAAAATATTTTGAATTTTGAGAAAAATTATGAAAAATGCAAAAGATACACCATTACCTACAATTATCGGAGCGTCCCTCAAATATTAGACTTAGCAAACAACTGCATCGAACACAACGAAAATCAATTTAAAAAATCTATGAGAGCTACTCGCCCAAGCGGAGTCAAGCCTTATCAAATAAATTTGGGAGACGATAAAGACCAAGCGCGATTTATTGCAAATCAGATTTTAAAATTGCGTCAAGACGGATACAAGTTAAACGAAATGGCAATTTTAGTGCGAGCAGGGTTCCATACTTTTCAAATTGAGCTAGAATTAAGAGCGAAAAACATTCCTTACGAAGTGCGCGCTGGGGTAGCGTTTTTCGAAAAAGCTCACATAAAAGACATGATTGCACACCTTCGAGTTATTGAAAATCCTTACGATGAAATTTCGTGGTCTCGAATATTTGGCATTATACCAGGGATTGGTAGTACTTCCGCCTCAAAAATTTTTGGAGCGATATCAAAAACTGACGATCCAATTACCAATGTTTCGAGTAACGCATTTATTGCTAGGGAACTCAAAGGCTCAAGAATTTCAAAGGAGGGCGTTAAAAACCTAACATCTCACGCTAAAAAATTAAAAGGTTTCACGGTTGACGATGCTCCAACTGAGTTAGTTAGAAAATTAATAGGAGCGCTTGAAGATCATATTAAGGCCAAGTTCGATAATTGGCAAGATAGGTTAGAAGATTTAAACCAACTAGGTGTTTACGCTCAAAACTATCCTACTACTCAGAAATTTTTGGAGAACTTGAGTTTGAACGCCTCAGCTTTAGAATCTAAAACCTTTCAAATGGGTTCTCCAACCGAAGAAGAAAAACCGGTGGTGTTATCTACAGTTCATCGAGCTAAGGGTTTGGAGTGGCGGGTCGTGTTCATCCCGATGTTGTGCGAGGATACTTTTCCCTCAAGTAGGGTGATTGGCGATGCTGAAGCTTACGAAGAGGAAAGAAGGGTTTTTTATGTGGCAACCACCCGAACCAAGGACGAGTTATATCTTATTTCTCCTGCGGTGAGAAATACTTATCGAGGTCCTCAGACAGTCCGCGTGTCTCAGTTTGTCGAGGAATTAAATCCTAAAGCCTATAAAAGATCGACAGTTCGCTATAAACCTACACCAAATAGTAAGAACAATTCCAAAAATAACAAGGAATCGTTATTTGTAACGGCAGATAAGCTTGGAAAGAAATAACAACTTTAATTAAACTAAAAACAAAATAATAGAAATATGTGATCCTATGAGCTTTTATGCTTATAAAAATCGAGTTGAAATATCTCTAACAAAAGACCATTTAAAAAAGATGGGAAAGGAAATGGGATTATCTATTGGAGATCTTCAAACTATACTAAAGAATGTTTTAACTGCGACGTTTGAATCAACTATTAAAGATCTGAATAAATGGATTGATGAATATGTACCACTTATACCTGATGATTATGTTCAGAGTAATAGAGAATCCTTACAGAAGAAAAATACTGTAAACAAAACAGTAGGCATCTCGGTTCAAGATATATTAAAAACACTCCCAGAGGACGCAAACTCCTCTATCCATAAGGAAGACATAATCTCATCGAAATTAATAGAAACCGTGGAAGATTCAGTCCCTCACATTCATGAAGATTGTTTACGTGATCATTTAAAATCGGGCTTAGGATCGTGTAATCTTAAGGATGGAAGATTCTATCGTATTCGGCTTGGTTTCTTCTTAGAACCTTGGATATATCTTCAATTAAATAATAAGAAAAAGCTTCCATCATACCGCTTTTTTGAAAGATTTGTTGAATTTGCATATACTCAAACCTTGCACCACTTAAATGAAAATTACGAAAAATTTTGTCCTACTGAGGAAATTCGGAGTTATTTACAAAGTAAAATTGAGGTAATTTGTAAAAATAAAAATAAAAAAATAACACAACTCAAAAAATATTAAACCTAAAAATAGGCTCTTCTCCCTAAAATTTCGCGCACTACCCGTTTGTTTGCTTGAAAAGGATTTATTATCTCCTTTTTTGGAAATTCTAAAGGAGGTGTAAAAGTTCGTTCTTTTTCTATCAATAAATTATAGGCTTTGTACAAGAGGAACTCGAGATTGATCACGTCTTCGTTGTTATAGGCTAACAAGGTTTCAAGATATTCTATTTTTTTAGTTTTTGCATATTTTTTCCATAAAAGCACCGCAGAATAACCGTCCAAGTCTTCGAGTGCTCCGCGCGAGATTCCAAACGTTCTCTCAATATTTTTTAGCCCACCCTTTATCTGTAACCTCCTGAGTAAGAAGCATACGTCAAAATGCACTTGATTAAACTCGATTCCCATTTCTTGCTTGATAAATGGAATATCAAAGGCTTTTCCGTAAAAAGTTGTTATTGCGGGAAATTTCGAAATAAACGCAGGAAATTCGTCTAAGTTCTCACCTCGGACAAAATCGTGGACTTCATTTCCATCATACACAGCAATAGTTGTTATGTGGCTATAGTGAGGACTTAACCCCGTGGTCTCAATATCTAAGTAGGCAATGCGGTCAATAAAGTTTGGGATCATTTTCCAGTGTTGTATTTTGGGTATAAGATTTGTTAATTGAGAAATATCGAGGACATCTAGCGCTTCCATCGCCGAATTGACGCCATTCCATAAGGCATACCATTTTTGCTTTGGAAACAATTCAGGACGCTGTTTTTTTATTACGTCGTTCCAACAATATATCCCTAATTCTCGGAGTGTTACTTCGGTTTTAATACCAATCCCTTTTACAAACGTAAACGAGTTATATAGTGGTAAATTCGCTTCAGATGGTTTCATATCATCTTTTACCATAATTTCTATTGCGTGAATAGCTTGAGATTAGTTAAAGTTTTATTAATATTCAAAAATATAAAGCAAGAGTCCCAATTTATATTCTTAAATCCTTTAATATTTGTAAAATCTGTCCTTTTTTTTGTTGTTGTGATAATATATTTTTCTAAGTTTCATCAACTTCTTAAATTTTAGGATTAATAAATTGAAGAAGCTATGGATTATCTGAGAGCTGGTGGAAAAAATCAATATACAAGAGTCCAAATGTTAAAGGGACTGGCTTACTAAAATTTTTCTTTAAATACCTCTGCAGTAATTATTCAGTAAACGAAGAAAAGTGATCGTGATGGATAAAGAAATATACGAAAAGATAAAAGACGACCTTCCA
>SOKP01000160.1 GCA_004375715.1 Promethearchaeota archaeon
CCAAGAATTAATGGCTTTGAAGAGGCAATTTGAATCGTGTTTTCCTCTAAGCAACTGAAATAATTAACTGAAGGATAGTAGTACCCTTTCCATCCAATTTTTTTTACAGAAATAGTAGAACTTATTAACTCATTATACATAATTTTTGGCGTAACCAAATTCAGATTTCCAATAGGTGCCAAATCTCCGTATTGATCATTAAATGAAAGAGATAAATTTGGAATCATTAATCCATCAAATCCAGTATTTTTGATATAAATTGACAAGTTAAATGTTTCATCGATATCGGGATCTAAAGTTGTGGAATTACAATAAATCTCAATAGTCCTAATATAAGGGTTACGGGATAAATAATCGATTGGAGCAGAAAAATATACCTCGTTTGGATGAGACTCCAATGTTGTAGAATTTAAATTTTGAATAAATTCTAAATTGTTATAGCTAATTGTTGTATTGCTAATTGTAGCCGTATTAGGAATGTAAAAAGAAAAAGAAATTTGTTTTTTTTCAGTGGGTGCAAGTTCAACAATAGAATACTTTAAATAGTCTTTCTCTATTGTAAAGTTGAAAGGGTTATGGATAATTCCAGGGACCATAATTGTTATATTAATATTTCTTGCGATATTTGATCCTATATTGCTAAAAACTAATGTATAGTTATTTATCACTCCCGTACTTGAACTATAGCTAGATAAGTAAGCATATGAGGTAATAGACGCCATATTATAAGTACTTAAAGAGATGGTATTTGATGTTTTAATGTATTCAACTTTACCACTTGAAGAGGTATAAATAACTCTAGAGCCTAAAACGATATATTCGTTAACATCTCTGTAATAAAATTCTATATCTAAATCATTAATAGAAATATTAAATTTGTTAAAATTGATTCCCTTTACTTTTAAAATAATTGAATGGTTGTTTCTATGGGAAGGATCAAAAATCCATTCAAGGGTTCCTTGGTTTTTAATAAATATATAAGTCGAGGTGTTGTTTATTGTGGTAGTCAAATATGGGGATATATCTTGAAAAACTTCCGAAGAAAAATTAAAAACTTCAAAATTCAAAACATCGGTAGTGTCTGTGTAATTAATAACAATTGAGATGCTATCTAAAGAATTGTTCGTTAGGTCTATCACAGTTTCATTCATAAATAGAAAATGTACCTCGATTTCGTGTTGATCAATATATTTCTGTTCTGATTCGAGTATCCATTCTTGGTTATCGTTGTTTAACGCCATTTGAGGCGAAGTCCCTTCAATTGATATCCCCGATATAATCGAGGGTATCTGAGGAAAATTTTCTTTAAGAGTAAAATTGTATCTATAAAAAGAAGAAAATGTATCAAACCCTTCAATCGAAAAATTGTCATAGGTATAAGAAAACGCTTCATTAGGCTCTAATTTCCAATTTTCGCTGTTCCAAATGCTTTGTTCATTCGTGAAAGTATCTTTTAGCGATTCTGAAGATTGACCTATTGCGTCTAATGAAGAAATTAATTGTGGGTTACCTATTGCAATTAAATCTATCACATGATCCATATTTTCATTATAGGGTAAAAAATTAGTGAGATTGTTAATATCTGGGAAATAAATATCTACTATTCCTGCTCCTGTTGTATCAAAATAAAAAATGCGTGGATTCTTATCAAAGTTAAAAAAATCCTCCAAAGAAGTGTATTGACCAGCATACTCAATTCTGACAACTTCCCATATAGATTCTTTAAGATCTTCATCAAGTCCTAAAAGAACTCCGATTGGCCCTACAATTATTGGAAAGATATCATCAAGTTCTATAGGTATTGAAGTAGGAACCCCCCAAGCAGTTTCGTTCCCAACATTTCTAGCAGTAATATTAAATGAAAAGTCTTTATAAACTCCATTTGAGGCATTGCCACCAATTAAGTCTTTTGTAATTACTAAATTTGGTTCTGAATTTGAAATTTTATATGTAATAACTAACTCTTCAATTGGATTAAAAATTCCTGTAGGTATTCCTGGTAACCCTTGAATTCCAATTGCGTGTAAGAAATTTATAATATCTGTTTGATCGTTCAAATTTACTGGTTTAACATAACTTTGCTTAAATCCTTTGTCGTTAACCCAGAACAATTCAAACGAATAGTCTTTTAGCGCTTGGATATCGAACTCTACTTCAGCGTAGTAAAGCAATAAGCCGATTTGCTCTAATAAAAAGTCATAAAATGTGAAATAGGAGGGTGTTGCATCGATTACATCAGTACAAAAAATATTAATATTAATTTCACTCATAAATGCGCCTATTAAAGAAATAAATATCTTTTCACTAGGTTTGAGCGACTCTCCTTGATAACCCATAGCATCCCATAAATTAAAACGATATTCATCCTCACTAATTTCAGTAATTCCAAGAGCTGAACCTTCATATTGTATCATTAAGCTTGTGTAATGTGATTCATTAGAAAGCGTGAGGGAACCAAATGAACCACCAAAATCGCTAAAATCGCTCTGAGTCGATGTTTGATTGAGCACATCGGAAAAATTTCCGAAATCAACGATAATATCAGAAAATTGTTCAAAAATATTATCGACTTCAAGATTTTTTAAATAATCTAGATCCAACGAATCAATATTAAAGTTTACCTGATCAATGAACTTATATACATCATAGTCTAAGAAATCCAAGGAGTTTACCAATAGAAATGTTGAAGATAAATGTTGATTATTAATATATTCTTCGGAGGTTAAACGGTCAACATCTAAAGCTTTCCAGTATCCATCCATAGGTAAGTTTTTTGTAATCTCATCAAAATAAATTTCCCAATTTGGATGATATCCTACAAATGGAAAGAAATAAGCGTTCGAGGAATTAATCATTATTAAATCTATTTCAAATTTATTTTTTATAATATCTAAAGCCCGGCTTGCCCTAAATAATACGTCTTCTTCGCTCATATCTTCATCGTAATAAAGAAATCCCGAAAAACTGTTAAAACTCGTTTCATATTGCTTACTATAGGGATCCTCATTAAGAACGCGAGGGAATAATTCTGGAGTTATCCCATTTGA
>SOKP01000255.1 GCA_004375715.1 Promethearchaeota archaeon
CTTATTCAAGTTCCCAAAGTCTTAACTATAGACGAGTTAATGGAAATCTGGTACTATGTTAATAAGATTAGCATAAATAAAGAAGTAAATAATTTTATTCACGCTATTATAAGAGATTTTACGCTATGTGTAAGGGTAGACAAAGGGAGCTCTGAAAATCTTAAACCAGGCACTGGTCTATGTTCGGGATGTCACTTTAACACAAATCAGAACATATGTAATAAAATCGAGTCGATATTAAGCGTAAGAGTGGCAAAAGATCTCTTAAGGTATTCAAAGGCCTTAACATGGCTTTTAAATCTCGAAAAAATAGATATTAACCTTGTGAAAACGATAGCTCCGTATGTGATTTCTCATCGAGTTAAATTTACTACAAGAGAATTGGAAAAATCACCATATTGGGGGAATCCTTACGCTTTTTCTAAAAGTATTTTAGATATTATTCAGAAGCGCTTTATCAATCGTGCAGATTGTTATCAAATTGCTGAGCGTTTTAGAGATGGTGAGTCTAAAAGCGATGATTTAACCACTCTAAAAAACTATCAAAAGAACGATTTAATTGTTAAATACGATTTGATACCGTTCGTAAATTCAATCAATAATAAAAAATATCCTAAAATAGCCCAAAAAATAAAAGAAGCTGCAAAGAATGGAGAGATTGAAGTTCTAGCGAGTGTTCGAAATGATCTATTGGAAAACATAGATTTTCCTAATAGAGCTTATCTAATTAACTTATGTAATCAAGAGTTATACAAACAAACAGTTTCAGATTATATTTTTAAGTATGTGAACAACAAAGAGATTTGGGCTGATATAGTAAGCGAAATTCCTAAATTAGATAAGCCATTAAAGGAAGCTTTCATGCGGAGACAAACTAAACAAATTAGGACTGAAGATTTACTCATTGAAATCAATGTTACAGGAACAAATGACGATTCTTTGGTCAACATTCAAATATCAGGAGGTTCTGAAGCACTGCGATTGAGAAAAATTATAGAGCAGTTAGATTATATTCAAAGGGAGGAATAGTTTAGAATTTTTTATTTTGAAATATAAAGAATTATATGTATGAATTTCTTACTTTATAGTATGAATATTGGAAAGATGAGTAAGAAAGGACAAATTGTAATTCCCAAAGAGATTAGGGACAAATTCGGAATTAGACCGGGTGATGGTGTAATATTCAGAATCCAAGGAAATAAAGTAATCATAGAAAAGATTCAAGAAAAAATATCAGAAATTTTAAAAAATAGTAAACCCATTGAGAAAAGCCTTGTTTTTCAAAAGAAATTGAGAGAAGAGTGGGAATGAAAGTAAGTCTTGATACTAATGTCTTTATTGCGATTAAGAACAAAGAAGAAAATTTTACTTATTGTGAAAACATCCTTGATGCTATTGAAGAAAATCAATTTAAATGCATTATCTCGACAATTGTATTGTCCGAAGTCCTTGTAGGATTTTATCAAAATAACGAACTAGAAGAAGCCGATCGGTTTTTAAGTAAAGCTCTTTTAAATTATATTCTAATGCCTGTTGATACTTCTATTTCCCAAAAAGCCGCCCAAATCCGAGCTCAATACCAAATTAAACTACCTGATGCAATAATTGCAGCATCAACAATTCTTTCAGATTCAGAAGTTTTTATTACATATAATAAACCATTACTGAAAAAACTTAAAATTCAAGTGTTATCACCAGTAGAATTTGTTGAAAAATACATGAGAAGTGAATTAGATTAATTGAATAAAAAATAAGGTAAAATTATCAAGTGATTAGATCATATTCAAAGGGAGGAATGATTTAGACCTTATTTGAAATGTCGAAATCTAGAAAAAAAAGAACAAAACCAATCCCAAAAAAGGAATTAAACCAAAAAGAACAACATCTTATTGAATTAGCTAAGATAGCTTGGGATAAAACTCAGAGAGACTTTTTTTTTCCACCTTTAGACCTACCCACATTTGTCTTCGACTACACTCACTTGGAAGGATTTTATATAGAGCCTCAAAATAAGTGGAAAATATCGATGAATTTGGCAAATGCTCCTCTTTTCATTGATGACCAGGAATATATAAACTACTTTCACGCGATTTCTCTTCACGAAGTTTCTCATTATCAAATTATTCCTTATGACGGATTAATTAACGCAAGATTATTAAAGGCTGCTATAAAAAATGTTAACGAAAATTTTGCTCCGATCGTCGTAAATGTGTTTGCTGATTTGATCATTGACGCAAAACTCTACAAAAAAGAACCAGATCTGATTGCATGGGAACTCAAAACTACTTATAATCACTTATATGAAAAAACAAAAAACAAACTGAGCGAATTCTCTAAATTTCTTTTTCGAGCGTATGAAAAACTACTAAATATTAAAATTGTAAATAATGATTTATTTACGAGCGTAGAAAGCGTTGCGGAAAATGTAGTAAATGTTATTAAGAAAAATTTTGAAAACGAAACACTATGGGAAGATAAGGTTTCTAAAATTGCTTATTATCTTAGAACACTAGTTAATAACACATTTACAGTGGTGGGAACAGGAGTTAGTCAGGGTGAGGGTAATACAAGACGAAAGACTCCCGGTAGAAGTAGATCTACTGTTGAATTTCCCGAAGATATTTTAGAAATTATGGATAATCCACTCGAAAATAAAAATTTAGATAAATTGAAAGAAGACAACGATGAGGAACTAAGGCAAAAAGCAGAGGAATTTGCTAAAGAAACACCTTATTCGAATTTTGGGGCTCCAGCCGGTCAAGCAGGGATATTAATTGATGGAAATCCTTTAGCTACATGGTATAGGGGGCTCGCTAAGGATATTATTGAAATTAAAATTTTCGAAGAAAAACCTGGAGGTCAGCTTCCGATTTTTCCAGAAGTTTGGCATTTAGGAGATCCTTTAGAAGATTTAGATATTGTTCAAACGATCTTAAATAGCCCAGTAATCATCCCTAATATCACAACCCGAAAATGGGTAAAGAATTATGGCAAGGGTCATTTAATTGAAAAACAGATTCCCGATTTACTCCTTGTTCTCGACTCATCAGGCTCAATGAACTGGAATTATTTGGCAAAAAGTTCTAGGGGCGTTTATCACACAGCTTTAGTGGCTTCTTTTGCCACTCTCCATTTTGCTGCCAAGAAAGGAGTTAAATTCAGCGTTATCAATTTTTCTAATCGTGCGGATGTTTGCGATTGGACTGTTGATTATCAAAAAGCAGAACGGACGCTCTTAAGATATCAAGGTGGGGGAACACATTTACCGATTAAAAATATCGTAAAGCAGACCGAGAAATCTGAAAGAGAATGTTTAATATTTATTATAACTGATTTCGGAATATATAATTGGAGTAAATCAAAGAAAACTATGATCGATTTAGCCCAAAAAGGACATAAAATCGTGGGTTTTTTCATTGGATCATCAAAAATACCCCAAGATAAATTTAAAAGTTTACTTGATAAAGTTACATTCTATGGAATAAGAAATGCTAAAGACTTAATCGATTTAGTAATAACTGAAGTAAAAAAGTATTATATATAGGTAAAATTAATCCATTTCTCTCCCAATTTTGAATCCTAATTCGAAGATATCTTTAGGAATATCTTCTCGCTCAAGATGTTTCAGCGTTATTATGCTTGCTGAGCAATTAACAGCACAAATACCGCATCCCATACATTTGTCTTCGTCAATCTCAGGTCCTTTTTCATTTAAAGATATTGCCTTAAAAATACAATTTGTTTCACATGTTCCGCATCTTTCGCACATTTCAATATCTTTGATTTCTGCAACATAATTAGCCTTTGCTACTGCGTGCGGTTTATCCCACATAGTAATACCTCCTAACGGATTGCAACAACAGGAACAACAGGAACATAGCATGTAATGTGTTCCTTCCTCAAAGTTTTCTGTAGTGTGGATTAAACCCTTTTGGTTAAACTCTTTACATAATCTCTTCGTTTCTTCTTTGCTTATTTCTCTCCCAAGATCTTTTTCAATTATAAACTTAGCCATGTGATTCATATAAAAGCAAGTTTCTAAAGGATATTTATCCTTGCAGTCTCTAATCCCTAATGTCTCTGTCCGAGTCTTGCAAGCACATTTAGTAATTGCGATGATTCTTGCGTCATCAATAATTTTTGCAACATCTTCGTATGGTAATATCATCTTCGTTGAATCTATTGATTGTTGGATGGGTATTACTCGAAAGGTAGATGTATCTGGTGACCCACTATATTCTTTATACCAACCATCATCAACCATGTTTTTAAAACTCATTTCTGCTAGTTTTTTAGCTTTATCCTTTGTATATTTGTGATAACTTAATGGAGGGAAATTGTGAAGTAAAAATGTCTGGTGAATTGCGTATTTTGGGTCTTTTGAGCCGATTTTCAGGACACAATTTTGATTTATTAATCTAACTAGAATTTCTTGGGCTTCATCCTCACTTCTTTTAATTTTTTTTGCATATCGTTTTAAAGAAAGATAATTAGGACCTACATTTAATTTAATGAGATACATTACATCTTCAGAATCAATTAATTCTTGTAAGTACTCAACCCAACCTTTTGGAATTTTACCTTTTTGCCCTGCTGGTGATAATCTAATTACTGAAGAATCTAATTTTCTCACTAGGATTTCGTACGGATCTTCTCTAAGCAAAAAGACACCTTTTAAGTATAAATGGAAAGCAATTAGTTCTATTTGTTTTTAATTATATTTAAGCCTTCTTCTAAATAAAACTGAGAAGTTTAAAGCTCTACTCGAGAAGGTAACATTTTAACCTATTAAAATGCTAAAGATCTAATCAATTTGGTTATAGAAGAAGTAAAGAGATATTATCTAGCGTGACTTTTAAGGCTGCCTATTCATTTCACGCAAGTATTGTTTCATGAAATATCTTTGACTTTCGCAATACATTAATCGTTGTTTCTCCGTTAAGTGCGTGCAGCGTTGCAGCACAGTTTGAATTTCATGTAAAAGATTTAAATTTGCTCGTTTATTTTTTCCAGGAAGTTGATTAATTTTATCAACAATTTCATCTTTTAAATTTTTTCCATAAAACAAGTCTTTAAGATTGAGAATTGGTTCGGGGGCGGTTAGTCTTGAACTAATCATAATTAATATTCCTTAGATGTGTTTTATATGATATTTTTTCACCATGTAGATATTCTGATAATAGCCTTGAAATATCCACATATATATATACAAAACAGAATTTAGATTCTTTTAAGACTTTATAATATGCTTGTAATACGTTTATAAACAGAAATACCGACTAATTCAATTTTACTCAAAGTTGTAAAGATTAACTTGAGCTTAATAAAAAAGAATGAATATAGAATAGTTTAAATTAAAATCTGAAGCGGTTTCTTAATTACAGAACCGCAAAGATTTCTGGAAGTAATAACCATCCCTTTCTTTCATGAATTATGTTTCCTTGCTCATCAATTACAAATTGACCTGGACCTTGTTTTTCCCAACCTTCATAATCGCCGTGTCCAATTCCTAGCTTAGAAGCTTCTTTCAACTTGCTCCTAACTTTCGTTACTGCTCCAGCGGTCATCAACCCTAATCCGTATTCTGCGTATAGCTCGTCTTTGGACGAAAGTATTATTGGAAAGTCAACACTATACTTTTCAATAAACTCTTTAGCAACTTTTTCACCAGATTGGGTTATATAGAGCAGTTTTGCGCCTTTTTCTTTAATTTCTGAGACTTTTTCTAGTAATATGTTAAAATCTAGCTGACATATAGGGCATCCAAAATATCTCGAAAAAATCAGGACTATTTTTTGCTTCCCTATTAACTCACTTAAATCAATCATTCCTTCATTATAGGACTCAATTTTAAAGTGAGGCGCTTTATCTCCAACTTTTATCTTGTTCTTTCCCATCTTATATATTCACAACTTAAATTTTATAAATTAGTATAGTTCTACTCTTATTTTAAATTTTGGATCGTACTAATAGAACGCTCCTAACTTGCGAGGTTAGGGTACCTAAAGTGAATTATTATAAAGAAAAGTAAATTTAAAGTTAGAGTTATTAGCTATCATTAATGTAGGAAGAGCCAGTTACCAGTAAAAGCCAAGACTTCCTATCCAGACCAAAAGAATATACGCTGTGACAAAGGCTGTTAATCCTAATATAGTAGATTTATTTTCCTTTAAAAATCCCTTTTTACTTTTAATTTCTGTTTTATTCATGATTAATCCTTAAAGAATAGAATATTTATCTCTCCATATCATAAAAAATAAAAATATGCTAGATTAGACCTTTATTTTTTATTTGGGTTGCTATTTATTTTTATAAAACAAAAGGTCGCTGAAATGTGAAGCTTTACTAAGTAAGGATAAGAATTCTCAGCATTTAGTAATATTTTAGTTGGAAATATGCTGTAATTGCTTTTTAAATACTTAAAGATAATTAATCCATTGAGAATTCATAATAGGTTAATTTAATAGTGATATGTTTACTAAATAATATTGTAAGCATTTAAATTGAAATCAAAAAATTAAATGCAAATAGAAGAAAAAATTAAATGGTTTATTAATATAAAAGGAGATTCTTATGGTAAAAAAGGAATACATATGTGAAAAGGGTAAAAAATCTTCAATTATCATTGAAGACCTGAGAACTGAGATAAAAGAAGGAGCAACTATGATATTGGGTTTTGCTGGTGTTGGCTTAATAGGGCCGATCGTGGCAAACACTTTAATTGAGCAAATTCCAGACATTACTGAGCTAGGATTTGTCACCAGTGAGTATTTACCCCCAATTTCCGTCTTTTACGATGGTGTATTAAAACATCCCTTCAGAATATATTATTCTCCTATGCATAATCTCATTGTTGGAATATCAGAAGTTCCTTTTCAAGTGGCTACGGCATACAACGATTTATCAAAAACTATTAACAATTGGTTGCTATCTGAAGATGTTAAGGCGAAGGAGGTTGTCATTTTTCAGGGAATTCCTCAACGGGGCATAATTGACGATTATCCTGTATATTACGCAGCGGAAGCTAATATGGTCGAAAGTTTGGAGAAATACGAATTAAAGAAGGTAGAGAAAGGGATTATAGTTGGAGCTGAGGCGACAGTTTTAAACGAGGCATTATCAAGCAAATTAAACGCATACGCACTATTCACTCCTGTTTTAGAAATCCCTACACCTGAAGCTGCTGCTGCAATTATAGAAGTCTTGAATAAAATCTATAGTTTGAATATTGAAACGGCTAAATTGATCGAAGAAGGGAAAGATATTAAGGCTAAAATGCTTGAATTAGCCGAAAAAGCTCAACAATATCAAAACCAACAACAATTACCTGAACACCCAAAGGAAGGCTACAGTCGATATTTTCAATAAATATTTTATTTCTATTTTTTTATCGTTATAACTGGAAAAACTATTTTTTTATAAAAACTAATTTTAATTTTGTTGGTTAATTTATTTAGACAACTAATACTTTCAATTGAGGTAAACGCTTATTAAGGAAAAATTTATCCCTGTTCAAATCGATCAGGAATTGTGTTTAAAATGCGAGCGGTGTTTGCGTGCTTGTAGAGCCAATGCAATCTATTTTGAACACGGAATTCGAAAAATTGACTACTCAAAATGCGTTGCTTGCTTATCCTGCGTTTTAGTATGTCCTCGAAACGCTATACAAGTTACTTCGATTGATCAACCCGAACAAATCGTCAGCATCAAAATTGACCACGAAAAGTGTTCAATGTGCGAGAAATGTATAGATCAAGACGGTGGCTTTTGCCCTCAAAATCTTTTTTATATAGTTTCTGTAAAAAAAGGCAATAAGGAAGATGTAGGTATTAGATTTAAGTTTAAAGAAATTGCAAAATGTCAAGGATGTCTAAAATGTGAAAAGGCTTGTCCTGAAAACGCAATTCAACCTGTTAAGTACGATTCTTAGCTATTTACTTGGGTAAAAGTTACTGTTTCAGATTAACTTTTTGAATAATAAGATTTCGAATTTCTTTAAATTCCGAAATCACTACAATTCCTTCCATTGCTTTCAATTTCTTAATGTTTTCAAGTTCAATATCTCTTATTTTCAATACTAAAGGTGTTCCATCAGGTCGAGAAGTTTTAATGGGTTTAGATTCTTGATCTGATGGGAATACATAAACAATTTGCCCTCCCTTAATTGCTTGAGCAATACAATTAGTGATCAGTGTATCAGCAATTCCGTGAGCGATCTTAGCAATAGTGTTAGCAGAAACAGGACTTACTAAGAACAAATCATATTTTCCAAGTTGTAAGGGGCCAGCATAAAATGGAATGTTAGGGGTTTTTTCTACTTTAACTTTTTCAACTACTTCCGTTAAAAACAACCACTTTCTGTACCATTTTACGACAGCCGCACCTTCTTTGGATAATATTACTGTTAGTTTTACGCCATAATCTTCTTGAATTTCTTTCATCAAATCAATTGATTCTTGAAGTAAGAAACCAGTTCCTGTAATACCCCAAAGCATTTTTACCAATCGATATTCAACTCCATTAATTAAATAATGTATTTAGAAATATACTTTTTAAAGAATATATCTTCATATATAAAACCTAATGGTAAGAGCTATAAATCTTATAAAAAAGAAATTATACTATAAAATTGTTTTATTACATTGTTTATAAAAAAAGAAAAAAGTAGATATTAAGTGTACATTTCTTTAAACTCGTTTAACTTTACCAATATTTCGTCTCGTAAAGAACCAACAATTAACTTATTTGCCGATTTGGTTTTGATATCTTTGGCAAACTGCATAAATTGATGCAGTACTGGTCCAGGGGGAAATCGATCACTCAAATTTTCTATGAAATCTCCTAAACTCTCTCCATTTACGGTTTGATCTATTTTTTTAAAAATACTTAAAAAGAGATCGTTAATAACCGCACTTTGTTCAGGACGCATAACCGAAACTGAACCACCAACAGTTTTTTCTGTTTTATCTGATCGTATGTCAGATGAATGGGCTAATTCTGAACTTTCACGGCCTTGAACAAGGATTTCTGGCTCATATCTTGGATATTCACCGTGTCCAGTACAACTATAATTAAGATTTAACGATTCATTTCCTTTTAACTCTGCAATCTTGACATGTAACTCAGATTCTTCCCCAATTTTAACAATTTCGTAATCACTGATGCTGATATTAGTTAAATCGAAACCCTTAGGAATTTTATCTTTTACAATTATGTTTTCTAATTCTACATTTCCTTTATTCTGGAGCCTGATACTGATAGAAAACTCTCCTTCAGAGATGCCCGGTTTTATACTTTTAAGAGTTTTTAGTTTTCGCTTAACATATCTTACTTTGATTTCTGGTTCAACATCTGGAGTTTTAACATATAGATTTCCTTCTAACAAGCTATTTATTTCTATCGTTACAGGAGTTTTATAAAGCGTTTCGGTAGGTGGACGAGGATTTCTTGCTTTAAGAGGGTATGAAACGATTAATTTAGCATCTGCTTTAAACTCGTTAGATAAATTGAAAAGTTCGATAATTATTTGGTGTTTTACATCTGGATTTTCATCGTTTGGTTCAATTTGAAGCTTTTTTGTGAAATCTGTCCGAGAACTAATGTCAATGGCCCCCAATGTAAATCTTATCTGGTTTACCTTAGGAGGAATAAAATCTTGGGGAATTTCATCTATTATATTAATTGTCCCTATATCTGAGGTACCATTATTTACAATAATAATTTCTGATACCATATCAGTATTTGCGTACGCGTCAACTTCTGCGGGATTAAGAGATTTATTTACAGTGGCGCTTAGAACGGGATAAACAGTAGATTCTTTATTAATTTCACCACACACTCTGGTGATAACAACGAATAAAGGCGTAAATTCAATAGCAGAACTTAATTCTGGAACATTCTTAGACTCAATTGGAAAATCAAAACTCCAAGATTGGTCTGGATTAAGCAAATGGTTAGGTGTTTGAGATACTACAGTTTCGATTCCTGTAGTGATTTTCTGTGAAACTTTTGCGCTCTCCAATCTTACTTGAAATTCTGACTCGTTAATAAACTCGACACTACAATCCCACATTCCTGGTTGAGTTCCTTCATCTCTGTCAATCCCTGACATTGAATCAGTAAGTCCTCGGACTTCTGGATTAACCAATGTTAATTTATAATTATTAATTAGATAAGTTACATTTAAAGTGCCTAACGCTTTCACATCTGTATCCTTTAAATTTACGGTACATATTAACACCAATTCAGCTCTTTGTTGTCCATCTAATGATACAATATCCCAATTCAAAACTCTCGACTCTGTATCCTCGGTAATGCCAGCATTTCCAATATTCGGATTAATCAATTCAATTTCCTGTAAAAATGTTGGAATTTTTCTGTTCACATTAATGTTTGATATAGGTACATCTAAAGGATTTGTTAGTACTAAACTCAATTTGCACTTATTCTCTGTTTCAAACAGAAATGTGTTATTAATCTTATCTGATATTGATCTAGCAGTATCAAAAATTTCAACGACCTTAAGAGAGGGTTCCTTTAAATTTTGAATCTCGTATTCGCTTGTGAATTCTTGGGATGGATTTAAAATTCCCACACTTAATTCTTTTGAACTAAATGTAGTATTAACGGTCTCTTTTAAGTCACATCCTAAATTCCATAATCGGCTTTTCTGGGTAGGATTCTTTATTAGAATTTTTCCATTTCCTTTTATTTCTTTTTGATTTAGTTGACCATCTAAAAGAATTTTTTCATTTTCTGTAATATCTATGATTATTAAATCAGGCATTTTCTCTATTACCTTAATATGTATGTTTTTATGAGTTTTATTAGACTATTTTTATTGTTATAAAAAAAATAAAGTTCAAAAATATAAGTTTTCGGAAATAAATATTCTATTCATTTTTTTAAAAAAAATAATAGAATATTT
>SOKP01000024.1 GCA_004375715.1 Promethearchaeota archaeon
CCAATAACAAGTAGTGCTATTCCCATTGATACAAAAAGGTAAGATGGGGTTCCTGTATATAGAAATGTTGGTATTCCCGAGATAAATGTTGTAGGGTACGCTTTTAAAATGGGAATGGCATCAATAAATGGATATCTTAACGGATCAAAATTCTCTCCCGTTATAATTAATCCAACATCAAAGAATGGAAGTAGAAACCCAATAATTAGCATAAATGTGCCATATTTAAGTATTGAGTTTGTAGAATGGAGATTAGCCGAACTTGAATTTAATGTGATAGATTCATATATGAATTCTCCAAATACAGTAGAGAAAACAGCAATCGAGGCATAGGGCAATAAAGAGAAAGTCGGTATGGGCGAAACTACGATGAAATATATAATGTTAAGTATAGGATTCAGATCTTTTCCTATGAAGAGAAATTCTCTAATGCCAGGAGTAAAAAATTAATACTCAAGCCAACAACAAATCTAGCGTATCTGACTAATTTGAAGATGTAATAACTAATAAATTGTGAGAAACCTAATAAGACAAGAATGTTCCACCCCCAAAGATTCTGAGGAAAATGGGAACTTGAATTTGTTATTAAATTGAATACAATTCCTAATGAAATCAAGAAAAAACCTTGAATTAATACTATATTTCTATTGGTTCTTTCAGGAATCCTTCCCATTTTTTTATTAAGTGTAAAAGAAATGGAGAATGAAACTGTAAATATGTATAACATAGGACCAATTATTTGTAAAACGGCAAGGGTTAAGGTGAGAATATAGATAGATTCAACATCAAACACTAACCAGTAATTAACTGCATTAGAGATTAGTATTACCAGAATAGAGAGTCCTTTAATTAGTTCTATACTTTTCAATTTTACCGTAACAGTCCCACCTATTCAAAATGTTTTAAAATGCTTGTATTATTTTGGAAGCATTTAGTTTTTTATGATTCAGAGAAAAAATCTTCTCTCTTATAAGTTTTTTTATCGTATTCTTTGAAGCCAATAGATTTAATGAACTGATAAGATACGGTATTTCCTTTATATACTTCACACCTGAGTTCTTTTATACCCTTTTTTTTAAAATAATTCCACGCCGCCATACCTATAACAGTTCCAAGACCCTTTCTTTGAAAACGGGGTATTATTCCCATACCTGCTATTACACCAATCTCTTGATTTTCACCTTCACAATCGAGTATAGCGAACCCCGCATCAGAACCATATACTTTTGCGATTAATATTATCGTTTCGGGATATTCCCAAATAGTTTTCAAGGAACTTACCGAAATTGCCGAAAACGGTGTTTGCGAAGTTAACCAAGATCTATCATAGAGGTATTTCACACTCGGGAGGTCTTCTTCATTTGCTTCTCTGATCTTTGCTCTAAGGATATTGCTTTTTACTTTTTTTGTAAGTTTTTCCTCAAGTTCAGAAGTAATATCCGAAACCGGTAATTTCATTTGGATATATTCTAATGATTCGACTTCTTCTTTTTGATCCTTCTTATCAACACTAAGGAAATAACTTCGTATTTTTCTTTTTTTTAAGTTTAATTTTGAGTTTGACATTGAGTAGTTCAACTAAATTTATTGTGAAAAAGTAAATTGTTAGATATTGTGATAAAGTAAATAGTAAGTATTTTAATCTAATTCAAAATCTTCTTTACGGTAGACGATGCGTCCAAATTCTTCAAAATTTAAACCTTCAATGAAGTTAAAAGATTTTTGATTATCTTCATATACCTCACATCTTAATTCTTTCAGACCTTTCTCTTTAAAATGATTCCACGCAGCCATACCCAAAATAGTCCCTAAACCTTTCCCTTGAAACCTTGGTAAAACCCCTAAACCAGCAATTACTCCGTATTCATTATTTTCTCCTTCAAAATCTAAAATAATAAAACCTCCATCCCTACTATATACATTTGCAATAAGAAAAACTGTATTTTGGTCATTGAAAATTTGTTTAAGAGTTTCCTTTTGGATCGGTCTAAACGGTGTAGAACTTGTTAACCATGATTTATTATAGATGTCAGTAATGATTGAGAGATCTTTGAGTTCTGCCTCGCGAATGTTTGCGCGATAAATATTTTTCTCAATCTTCCTCCTTAAAGTATTCTCAAACTCCTTAGTAATTTTTTCTATAGGTAATCTCATCTGGAGATAAACCATTCCATTATTGAGAATCTGTTTTTGTAGGTCGGTTATTTTATCTTTTCCGCTATCCTTTTCAATGTGTAAAAAATAAGATCTTAAAGCTTTTTTTTTTAAATTTAATTTCTGCTTGATATCTATTTTTTTTTTATACATTTTATTTCGGAGGAATATTATTGAGATATTAAACCTAATTTACTTCTTAACTCGTTTTCCATTTGTTCGCTCAATATCGTAGTTCTTCTTAAGGCAGAAATTCCTTGTTGAATTTTTTTTGCGAGGCTTGGATCGTTAAGTAAATTTCGGTTTTCACTTGAAAACTCAAAATTTGATCTTAGAGCCATGTCTTCTTCAATTCGCTCATTAACAGCTTCTTTTAAATTAAGCATAGCCCCTGAGATTTCTTGATACCTGTTATTTGGGTCATCAGTTATAAACCCAGGGTATACAGCAACCATCTTTTCTTCAAGTATTTCTTCGTTTTCAATGAACATGACGTATAATGGCATGTAAATCCAGACAATTGGACGAGAAAATAGTTCGGATTCGTTATCAACTAACGACCAAGATATTAAATCTTTTGCTTCCTGTAAACAAGTTCCATTTTTAGTTTTTATGATGTTTTTTACCTGTGTATAGAGGTCTTCAATTGATTTTTGTAAAATCTTTATTTCTGAAATCATTTTTTCTTTCTCTTCTTCAAAAGCAGAAAGATTTTTATCTCGATCTTGCAGCTTCAAATCTAATGAAGAACTAAAATCATCAAGTTTTTTCTTTGCTTCAACATCGATTTGTAGAGCTCTTTCTTTTAGCGTCATGTACTTCTCTGTAAGGGATGTAACTGAATGTACAAAATTATTCCCCTCTTCTATCAAATACTTGAAATGATTTTCGAAGGGAGTAGTTATATCACTAAATACTCTACCCTTCAATATATCAGTATGTGTGAATGCTTTGTTTTTTTTAATAATTTCTTCTAGATTTCTCTCAGCTGTTTTAAATAAAACTGAGATATTTTCTATCACATTCTTTTTCTCGTTAACTTTCCACTGATCAATCCTATCACTCTCTAGTGCAAATTTTTCTTTTATTTGACTCGAGTCAATTGTTTGGGATGTTTTTGATATTTGGGACGAGAAACGAGAGCTAATATCTTTTAATTGAACATTTAAGTCGATTAACCATTTATCTACTTCCTTCCCTATTAATTCAATCTGAGTGTCCCATCTTAAAGCATTCCCTTTCATATAATCAATTGTATTTCGATAAGTATCTGCAATTTCTAAGGCTTGTTCCGTTGTAAAATTAGTTTCTAAAGGCATATATTCAGCAACGGATTTAAATTCTATAAAGGGTAGTAACTTAACTAAGGTTTGAAGGAATTCTGGATTGGTTAATGAATTAATTTTTAGTTTCTGAAATTCTGATTCTTCACTTTCTCCTATTGCTTCTGCATCCTTATCAATATATTGTAAAACATCTATAATCTTTTTTATCTGTTCTTCTTTCGTTCGATTTTCTATATTTCTTAATAAGTGTCCAATCAAAGGTTGTCTTGGAGGATTTGAAAGTTTACCTTTTTTTGAAAAAAGATTCAGCCCATCTAATATGATATGTGTACTAATAACTCCTTGAACGCAAAGAAATGGCCAGAGTAATCTCGAGAAGGATAAAACTTTTTCGTTTTGTTTCAAATTCTTCGTCAATAAATAAAAAGATAACGCTAATTCATCGTAATCATTAATAGGTGGTAAAGAACTATGGGTGTAGAATAAGGGTAAAATGTATTGATTTCCATGGATTGACATAAAACCAGCTCTTATGATTTAAATTTAATTATTTAATGCTGTTTAAAGATATCTAATTAATTATTACTAAAATTTTTATTTAAAATTATTTTTTAGAATAAAGTTAAAAATGAAAAATTATAGATTATCTCAACTGCTCGTAATTATTGGCGATCACGATAATTAATAATGATAATAGTATTAAGAGCGGTGGTAGAATTGCCCTAACATGAGGAAATCCACCAAGTACTCCTTGAGTAATTCTTCCCGTAAAATATATGAAAAATCCAATAGCGTTTAGTGCGTAAGATCGCCTCAAAACACCGAATGTTTTTAATGCTAAGTAAACAAAGAGAAACGGAATAACTAACACCATTAAAGGCAACAAAATGAAATTGAGAACGAATCTACCTGTAGGATAACCAAAAAATGTCAAATCTAATTCAAATAAAGGATTATATTTGTCCCTTAAATTGGGATCCATAAATAATGCGTCTGATAATGTTAAAGCCAGAATTCCAACAATAATTGGGAACACAATTAAGCAAATTTTGAGCGTTATTTTAACCTTTTTCTGTCTTAAAAACCTCTTTACTCCCTTTTCTGAATTTTCATTTTCAGCGATCGGTGATAGAATAAGCGTTCCAAAAACTCCCATCAAGCACGAGATACCCAACCAAGTAAAAAATGTAGCAAATCGATATAACATCATCATCAATCCTAATAACTCTACATCAGACATCGTTACATCTAATTCGGGAGCATAAAAATTATACACAATAAAAAATACTCTCCCTACTGCTAAGAACAGGAATAATATCGAAAAATAAAACCAATATAATTTCTTAGAGGTTCTAAATCTCATTAATAGGAAATATGCAAATATAAGAAAATAAAATCCCACTATTGCGTAGTATAGACCCGACTCAACGGCAGCCCATATGTCAAAATATTGAAAAAAATCTTGAAAAATCATAATAAATCATAAATTAATTTTATATGCTATCTAATTTGAATTTAAAACTTAAAATTATAATAATACTATCATATAGCTTATATAAAAATTTATTTTATAAAATTTTAAACTAATAACTGGATAAATTCATTAATTTGAGGAATAATCTTAAAATACAAATATTATCAATTATTCTAATATCTATTAGAATACGGGTTTGATTAAAAATGAAGATAGCGGATAATATAGAAACTTTTAATTCATTATTGCGGCGCCGTGGTTTTATTTGGGGGCCTTCTCCAGAAATATATGGCGGTTTAGCTGGATTTTATTCGTACGGACCGGCAGGTAAAGCGTTGAAAAATAATATTCTTTCAAAGTTTAGATTGGAACTCAGAGCTTTTGGCTTTAGTGAGGTTGAATGCCCACAAATATTACCCGAAATTGTGTGGGAAGCTTCGGGACATTTGGAGCGATTTATTGATCCCGTTTTTCGTTGTCAGGAGTGCGAAACAATGCTCAGAGCTGATAAATTCCTTCAAGAACAACTTCCCAATACAACTATAGAAGGATTGACTTTTGAGGAAATGGAGGCGCTTGCTTTAAGTCACAAATTGAGATGTCCAAAATGTGACACTCCTTTAGGAAAAATTGAAGAATATAATTTAATGCTTAAAACTTCAGTTGGAAATGGAACTACCGCATATTTACGCCCAGAAACAGCTACTACAACTTATTTATTGTTTAATCGTTTAAACCAAGACGCACGGAGACAATACCCTATTAAAGTGTTTCAATATGGGAAAGCTTATAGAAATGAAATATCCCCAAGACAATTGGTACTTCGTATGAGAGCATTTGATCAATTTGAAATTCAATTGTTCATAGGAAAGGAGCAGGAATATAATTATGAAGAGTATGATGAATTTAATCAGGAAGAACTTCCCTTACTGGATTGGCAAACACAAGAAAAAAACGTATTAGTTCCCAATCGAATTTCTCTAAAACAAGCAATAAAAACTAACGTGCTTAAGAAACCCGCTTTTGCATATTGTTTATTTTTAGGTTACTATTTAACATCAAAATTGGGATTTCCAGACGAATTAATAAGGTTAAGGCAACACTCTCCACAAGAAATGGCTCACTATGCAGATGATGCTTGGGATTTAGAGATTAACACTAAACAATTTGGATGGGTTGAAATATGTGGAATACATGATAGAACTGATTACGATTTAAAAAGACATGGACAATTCTCTAAGCAAAACTTCAAAATAGCGATGGGTACAGATCAAAAGTTAAAAGAAATTCCTCAAATACTAGAAATTGCTTTTGGGCCCGATAGAATTATTTATACTCTCCTTGAATCTAATTTCTGTGTAGAAGACGAGAGGATAATTCTTAAAATTGAACCAAGTATTGCTCCAAATCTTGTTGCTGTGTTTCCACTTGTAAAGAATAAGGAAAAAATCTTCAATCTTGCAAAAAAAGTACATCGACTCCTACTGGACAGTAGAATATCTTCTTTTTTTGATTCTGCAGGATCAATTGGGAAGCGATATAGAAGACAAGACGAATTAGGAACTCCTTATTGCATAACAATAGATTACGACTCATTAGATGATAACACAGTAACTATTAGACATAGAGACACTATGGAACAAAAGAGAGTGCTAATTTCAGAGATACTGGAATATATTAATAAAAATTAACAAAAAATAAAGTTAAAATATCTTTAAACGACCGAGTTTTTCAGAAAAAAATTTTAAAGAGAAGAACATTTTTCTAAAAAATACCAATAATTATTAAAAAATAATTTTAAGCGTAATTAGATTTATCATGATATTTATAAGCACTTTTTCCTCTAAGTTTAAAGGAAAAAAAGGAAGAAATTTTTTCAAATTGTTTTTATGTATGTTTTTCATTTTTATCTTCACAATTAATGCTTTTTATTTAGATTATAATATAAAACAAGACTATAACAACAGTACAGATAATTTCTATCAAGATTTCGATATGACGGAAGAAACTAACCTAAATATCGCAGCAGGTCCAGAAATTTTTGTAAATCCGTTTACGGTTAATTTTAGTAAAGTCTGGAATTTTTTTAGAACAAATTACAAGTCTGACCTGGATATGGATAAAGATACTTACTATAGATTCGGAAATACTCTCGGAGTCGTAAGTTTTGACAAAGTTTATTCAATCGATAATTTGCTCTTATACAAGACCTTATTAAAAGACGACACGGATGCCATTGAAACCTTTGATACTTATTTAAAATTACGAGAGTCACCTTTATGGTATCAAGATAGTATTAATCAAAATAGTTATGGATTCGTTAGAGCTGTTGATAACACAACAGGCGAAATATATGACAACGATCGATATTTAATTGATAATCTTATGCCCATTTTTTTGCTAATAGAGAATATCGGAGACCAAATCAATAGCATAAACATTGATAGTATTTACCCAAAGGATTCAATCGATGAAATTTTCAACTTAATTAACTCTTCCCAATTCTGGGACGATGTTAACGAAGGTTTCTACAATACAAATTCAACTACAGATAAATACGCAGAGAGCAATTTGTACGCTGTTTTGGCTCTCTTAGAAATTCATCGGATTTACGAGCAACTTGGTTTAAATATTGACATAAAGAATAGGGTATATGAATTGGCCAATATTACAATGAATAAACTTTTAGATAAGTTATGGGATAACGCTGACGGTGGTTTTGAGTTTTATGGTAAAGACGACTGGACTTCTGAAACTGGGAGCACCTATAAATATTTACAAACCAATGCTCTGGGAATTATAACATTGTTAGAATATTGGAAAGAATCCGGAATGCAAGATGAGTCTACTTACTTTAAAAATGCTACAATTCTATTTAACATAATGGATGCATTATGGGATTCCGGATTCAATGCATATGAACAATACCGTGAAGCATCTTGGATTGGAATTCCGATAATAAATGCCACATTTGTAGAATTGGAAGCAAATTCCATAATGATGTCAGCTTGCCTAAAACTTTTTGAATATACAGGAAATCTTACTTATTACGATCGAGCATGGCAATTATATAATACTTTTGAAAGTTCTTTTTATGATACTTCTGTTAATTCCTATAAAAACTCAATTGACCCCGTTGATAACGATAAAAACTTCCACGCTAATCTTAAATTATGTGAAGCTTATTTAAATGCTTTTGCAATATATAACAATACTCAATTAACTTCAGAGTATAATGTAACTAGTGAAATTCCTGATTTTTTATTTAACCAAGATGTTTTAAACATTACAAGTATCTACTCATACAGAAAAACTGATCAGTTTTATAATATAACTACTACGCGTTATGAATCATTTACAATTGAATCTCAAATTGATAATGCTTCAATTAATTATATATTTAAAAACCCAGAAAATGAAATTTTAGTTACTCTATCACAACAAGTTACGAACACATCCACGACCTTTTTATACAATATCACTGATGCGTTTGAAATAGGACAGGGTTATTTCCTTCAAATATTTGTTAACTCATCAAATTTTGGAACTTCTCATGTATTAAAACAATTTAATGTAATCTCCGGTTTAGTAGATTCGCCAATTTTAGGTTTACCCTCTGTACTCTATCAAGGACCTATTATTAACATTACAGTTCCAATCAATAATACCCGCAGCCAAAGTGTAAATCTAACCGTTTCTATGGAAGGAATTGATATAATTAACGAAGTTCAAAACATTACGTTTAATACACTTGTTTTAACTAATGTTACGTTTAACCTTACAGCTACGCTCGGTGCTACTATCGGCCCTCATACTATTAATTTTATATTTAAAGAGGGTAATATCACATACTTAGAAATATCAAAAATAATAAATATAGGACACTCATTCGATTATACTAACTTTATATATCAAAGCACCATCGTAAATGGAGTGAGCGCTTTTCCTTCGCTAACTTTGATTAATTTCCTTCCTAATAGTACCCAAAAATTGAATGTTAGTTTCTACGAAGATGGTAATTTAATTCTCAGGGAAGAAACACATTTAATTGAAGATGAAATTAAAACTGTCTACTACGAATTGGACTATCCAGATACAGAAACTCATCTCTTGAATGTCACAATGAAAATTTCAAAGGGAGTCACAGATTTTTATAGTAAACAATTTAATGTAGAGATAATTCCAAAATTCGAAATTGTTAGCGCTTCTTTTCCAGAAACAATATTGCAAGGTAGTGCAGCTCAATTTATTTTAATTATACAGAATAACCTCGATGTTTCTGAACCGTTTATATTCTATGTAAACGGAGTTCAAGTTGATACTAATCTCAATGGTTTAGGACCCGGTATAAATAGATTAGTAGTTGAAGTAATTCCTAGCATAAATCCTTATGACTTCGGAAAAAAATCATATACTTTTGAAATAAAAGATAGTTCAAACGAGCCTATTGTGAAATACTACTTTGAAGTACAGATGGAATTGTCGTCATTTAATTTAGTACTTTTTTATATTCTTCCAGTATTAATTCCTATAGGCATTATTTTAATATATAAAAACAAAGAAATAAAGAATAAAATGTTAAGAAGGTGATTAACGATGATTAAACGGAAGCGATTTATTAAAAATGTAATATTTGCTCTTACTCTATTTTCAATAATTCTGAGTATCTGGGCGATTTCAATTAACGTAGGCAACATAACAACATTAGATAATGATAAATTTTTAGTAGATTTTAAGAATGATCCTGAGTTGAAAACCGCTAGCAACGGGAATCCCCCATTGGATTACTCGGATGTATCTCAAAACGCATCAATGATTTATAGATTATTCGAATCTGTAAAGTTTAACATAAACGCTTCAAAATTCGATAATCCTAATTATACTATCATACAAATTCATTATTCAAACGGAGTAGTAGGTGATTTTAGCATGACAAATGTTGGTGAAAATTTTACTTATACATTTAATCCGGGATATAACACTCCTTTAGGGTTTCAAAATGTAAGCTTTTTGATATACAATGAATCTGCTTCTCTTCTTAGCTCCTCAACCCCGATAACAAACTTCACAATTACGTCTAATTATTTCATATCCCTTGACAAAACAGAATATAATCGGGGCGATACGGTCTATGCTGAATTAGGTGTAAGTAATTACCCTCAACCCTATGATTTTAATTGGAATGTGTCGGTAGTTGATAATGATAACGAAACTTTACAAAACGTTCTATTCGACGTAGGTAATGACCTCTTCCAAACCTCTATTCTAATAGATGATAGATTTGAATTCTCAAATAAAATTTATTACTTTAAACTTAATATGACTGATGTTTCAAGCGGCACTAAGGAAGCGGCGTATCTACCTTTTAAAGTTTTGAATACTTTACCTCAAATTTCAGTGCCTACAGTTAAGTTTTCTGTAAATCCTTTGAAAAGAGCAGAAGATTGCATTATAACGTTAAATGTAACAGAAGAAGATCCAAATACACTTCCTGAAAATCTAACCGTTTCCATGGTAATCCAAACTTCTACTGGGGAATTGTTAGCTCCAATTGAATTAACAAACCATAATAACTGGACTTTCTCAACTACTTTTTCGGTAGCTACTAACAAATCATTGGGTATATATCAAATAAATATCGAAGCTGAAGACCAATATAATGGAATAGATACCTATACTACATCTATAACCATCGAAAATAATCCTCCCCGTATTTTAAGCTATTCCGTAAACGGATTGAGCATGAACCAAAGTATAACTTTGAATTATGGTGAAGATTTAGTTTTTAATTTTGATGTTACCGATGTTGAAAACACAATTGCTTATATTACCGTAGCACTTATAGACGACAAAAACACTTGGTATAATATCACGCGAGAATATACGCCCGGTATGAGGATAACAATTCGTACAGAGGAATTAATAACTGGTATTTGGTATGCTTACATCTCTGTTACAGATATTGATGGTGCTACGACATACCTTAATTCAGATTTTGATTTAGGACCTCAAGAAATCAATATAGTACCTGATTTATTAACACCTATTCTGCCTTGGATCAGTTTTTCCATTGGGATTATGCTTGGCGTGTTAGCAGGAGTAGGTATATTATACAAGAAATTTAAGATTAAATCTATGGATTTGAAAAAGGCACCCTCTAAAAAATCAACTCAACAAAAACCTGCAAAAAAAGTGAAGCCAGACTCTTCAAGAAAAAAAGATGAAGAAGAAAAAATTGAGAAGGCTGAAGTACGAGAAGTCAAACCTCCCTCTAAAGAACCACAAAGAAAAATAAAAAGAAAGTTAAAATAAAGAAGATATTTTGATCTTACATTTTTAATTTCTTTCTTTATTAGTGTTTAAGCCAAAACATCGTGAAGTCGGTAATGAAACTTTCCTAGTTTCCCTCCATAATTGCCTGCACTAATCTTATTAATACCCGGAACTTTTACGGCAGCATGAATACCTAATTTCATTGCTTCTTTGATAATTTCCTCAGATGCGCCATCAAATATTATTTCGTAAACACAATTATCTTTTTCTCCTAATAAAGAGTTATCAATTTTCTGTCGGAGAGTCGGACATAAGGGATCATTTGTTGATGCGTTTAAGAAACTGTATACTGAGCCGACTTTAGAACCTGAACGCGCTATTCCTCCTGGAAAGGGAGTTATAACATTTTCTAAATCTTTAATTGCTTCAATAGCTTTCTCAGAAGCTTCTAATGTGGCTTTCTGTGTTTCACCATATACCAAGAAATTTCCTCCAGCAATTCCTTTTCCAACTTTGAAAACACTCTGTACTTTAAATTCCCCATCCATAACAGGAATTTTCCATGCTTCGAATGGATAAGATCCTTCAATTTTTTCCTCAAATTTATCGCCAAAAAATTTTAATTTATACCCCGTCTTGATTTCAAAAACCTTTTCTGGAACGAGAGAGGTATCTAAAGCATCAAAACAAGCTGTTGTTGGGCAAGTTAATATACATTGTCCTATTCTGTTTAGTAAAACTTGGTCCATCTTATCTTTTTTAGTTTTAAAAAACATCAAGGCAACTCCAGGACGATTATCGGGAGTCTTGTCTGCTGGGACATAAACATCAACTCCGGCCTCTGCATCACAGTGGATTGTTGATGTTCCATAACCAGTTGCGATTTGACTAGCAATTTTTACCCAGTTTTCATTAATTGCAGTTACTAAAATCCTAGTAAAAACCGCTCCGAAGGCTTCGCAAAAAGTATCTTCTATCTCTACTCCATTTAATTCCATTTTCTAATCAACTTTTTATATTTTATCTTAATATGATACCAATTACAATTTTTAATAGAATTTGATAGTATATAACTTTGTAAGAATAAAAACTAAAAACGTTAATTAATTATCAATCAAAAGAATTAATAGAATTTATCAAAATATATTTAATAAATTCAAAGTTGCTAAAAATGAGTGAAGAAGATAAAATACTAAAAATTGGAATATTAAAAAATGGTACAATTGGGTCCTCTTTATTGCTTGCTTTTCTTATGGATGAAAGGGCGGAGTCAAAAAGAATTAATGTTCGGGAAGTTACATCAGGAGCGAAAATGAATCCATCAGAACAGTGTGTAGAAACCATGCAAAAATTGCTTGAATTCGAACCTGACTTGATTTTAATGTCAAGTCCAAATGCAGCTCTTAAGGGGCCAAAAGCAGCAAGAGAATTAACGGGAAACATTCCTACTATCGTGATCTCTGACGCACCTGCAAAGAAAGCTATTGATGAGTTTAAGGAGAGAAATATGGGGTACATAATCGTGGGCTGCGACTCAATGATCGGCGCGAGGCGACCTTATCTAGACTCAATTGAAATGAGTTGCTTTAATGCTGATTTATTAAAAGTTCTTGCGATTACTGGTGTGTTCAACATTATAACTAATGAGTTAAATAAAGTTATAATGGACATGCTTCAAGGAAAACCTCCGACCTTGCCCCAAATCACAATTAATGCAACTAACGCTACAGAAGCAGCAGGATTTTCGAACCCGTATGCTCAAGCCAAAGCCTTTGCTGCTTTTGAACTTGCCGTCTCTATTTCAAAAATTACTGGAAAAGCATGCTTCACATTGAATGACAGAGTGGAATATATGCCGTTATTAGCTGCAGCTCACGAAATGATGAAAGCAGCAGCAGATTTATGCATGGAAGCAAGAGAAATCGAAAAGTCTAACGATTCAGTTTTAAGAACGCCTCATCACGCTAAACAGCACATTTTAACTAAGCGTAAACTACACGAAAAAGAAGCGTAAATTAAGCAATTATTCTAAGAATAAAAAAATCCTAGTTTTTATTTTAATTTGTTATAAAAATCAAAGTTTTAGAGTTAAAGTTAGAACTCATCCTTATTAAGGAATTTTTTCAAATTTTGGAAATCTTCCCCATTTAAGGAGTCAATAACTGTTTTGAAAGTTTCAATGGTTTTATTTTTTGTAACAATCATCAACACGGAGCCATTACTTACTTCTTTTACAATAATATAATTGTTGTCGCTTTCATATATGACAGTGGATAATTCTAGAGGTGACAACGGAGAATCTGAAAGATTCATAATCTTTGTAAATATTTGATATATATTTGATTCAAGCGTTCCTATTTCTAGTTTCATAAATTGAAGTTTATGATGTAGTTCTATTTTTCCTAAAGTTGAAGCTATTATTAGACCATCCGGTTGATTAAACAAAAAGTACTCCGAGAGTGTAATAGTCTTTAATTGATCTAGCATGTGTCTTATTTTCCCTAGTTTTTGTAGCGCTAAAGTATTTTGTTGGATTTTATAATCTAGAACTTCAATTAACCTATGCTGAGCACTCCCCTCTTTCACCGATACAGGTGTAAAAGCAATTTTCGTTTTCATATCATCGGTGAGCTTAGCGATAAGTAGTTCATAAATTTCGTCTTCCTTCGATTCCTGAAGATCAGTCTTGTTTAGTAAAACGTACACTTTCTCAACTTGAGGACTAAATTCAAAGATATACTTTAAAAAATTATCAAAAATTTCTTTTAAACGAGGTTCGTCTGCAGCTGAATCCACCATGAAAACTGCCGTCATTACATCAGAAAATACAAGCTCTCTTTTTTTTTCAGAGAAGTATCTGTCCATATAAATCTCTTGCCCTCCAAGATCCCATATAGATAATTCCATAATTCCACGAAAGATAAAATTTTCCCTTGAAACTCCTTTAGTGGGTTTTAAATTGAGCACTTTCATGAAGTTATATCCTAAACATGTAGTACGCAATAGTGATGTTTTACCTGCGTTCTGAGGTCCAAATAACAGTACTTTTATATCATTTCACCATTATGCAATTTATACTTCTAATATATTTTTTATAAAAGGATGTTTATTTAATTTTTTCTAATTATGGATAATTTTGTTAATATCAATTACATTGACGATTGAATTAAATATAATTTTATATTACCTTAAGTAAACTTTAATTTTAATTATAAGAGATTTTAATTAGTATGAATTTAGAAGATTTTATTCGCAATGTTCCTAATTTCCCAATCGAAGGTATTCAATTTAAAGACATTACAACTTTAAGTAAGAATCATGCTGCGTTCAAAGAATCCTGTGATAGGTTATTTAACAATTTTAAAAATAAGGGCATAACTAAAGTATGTGCTGTAGAGGCCAGAGGATATGTCTGGGGTGGCGTATTGGCATACCAGTTAGGTGCGGGATTTGTGTTAATAAGAAAGCCTGGAAAATTACCTGCTGAGACGGTAAGTGAGACCTATCAACTTGAATATGGAACTGATACAATAGAAATGCACAAAGATGCTATAGAAAAAGGAGAAAAAGTTCTCTTATTTGATGATTTGTTAGCAACAGGAGGTACTGCTAAAGCAGCTTGCAATCTAATAGAGAAAGCGGGCGGTGTCGTAGCAGGTATTGCATTTGTTATAGAACTTACAGGGAGTTTACATGGTAGATATAAATTAGACGGTTATGATATGATTAGTCTAATTAAGATAGTTGTTGAAGAATAGTAAACGGAATAACCATGTTCACCCATTTTTTTCCCACATAATTATCCTTATTTTTTAGGCTGAAAATTTAAATAATTCTCTGTACTTTATACTCACAGTATTAAAATTAACACATTACAAGGTGTGGATTTGATTCAAGAACTGAAAAAAACGCCATTTTATAATATTCATGTGAACTTAGGAGCAAAGATGGTAGATTTTGCTGGTTTTAGCATGCCAGTTCAGTACGACAGCATTATAAAAGAGCATGAAGCAGTTCGATCTAAAGCAGGAGTATTTGATGTTTCTCACATGGGAGAATTTCTGTTGGAGGGTGAGGATGTCGTTGATTTTCTTCAATATGTAATGATAAACGATTTAAACTTACTTGAACCCTCGAAAGGCCAATATTCTTGCATGTGTTATGATAACGGTACCGTTGTTGATGATTTAGTCTATTACGAAGAAAATCCTAACAGATTTAGAATGATTGTTAATGCTGGCAATGTTGAAAAAGACTATCAATGGTTAAACGAACATATAGGGAACAGGGACGTAAAAATCACTAACTTATCTTCCGAGCGATCTCGTTTAGCTTTTCAAGGTCCAAAGTCTGATGAATATCTACAACCACTAATGGATGTAGATTTAAACTCGGTTAACCGGTTCTATTTTGCTCGCGGGAATTTAAATAATACTCCTATATTTATCGCTAGAACAGGATATACTGGTGAGAGTGGATTTGAATTATCATTTGATAATGCCTTCGCAGAGAAAATCTGGAGTGACTTGATCCAAACCGGAGCATCTCCGGCAGGTTTAGGGGCAAGAGATTCTTTAAGGTTAGAAGCCACTTATTCTTTATATGGCCATGAAATAAACGATTCAATTACGCCTGTAGAGGCAGGACTTTTTTGGTTAGTTAAACCTAAAGAAGGCATAGATTACATTGGAAAAAAAATACTTCTAGAACAAAAAACTCATGGGACTGAGAGAATAATAGTAGGATTAAACTTATTGGAGCGAGGGATCATTAGAGAAAATTTTAAAATTTTCAAAGAAAATGTCGAAATTGGGTATGTCACCTCTGGAGGATATTCTCCAACTCTCAAAAAGACGATTGCCTTAGGTCTTATTAAAAAACAATACAAAGAAGTAGGAACTAAGCTTGAAATTCAAGTGAGAAATAAAAATCTTAAAGGAATTGTCGTATCTACACCGTTCTTTCGCAATGTTTGAAAAACAAAATATGTTATGATATGAGGTAGATTAATGTATGGATTATGAATTCCCTGAAAACTTAAAATATACGAAAACGCATGAATGGGTAAGAATCGAAGATAACACAGCCTCTTTAGGTATAACAGATTATGCTCAACATCAATTAGGTGATATCGTGTATATCGAATTGCCAGAAAAAGGGGCAAATTTGGAAAGAGAGAGCACTGCTAGTGAAATTGAATCCGTAAAAGCAGTTGGTGAGTTGTTAATGCCATTAACTGGAAAAATTATAGAAGTAAACAATAACCTTGTTGATAATCCCGAATTAGTTAATTCTTCTCCTTATGACTCTGGTTGGATCCTTAAATTAGAATATACAAATGAATTAGAAATCAACGATCTCTTATCGGTTGAAGATTATAAAAGAATCGCAGAGGAAGAGAATTAACGAGATTATGTTCAAACTTTTATTTTAAATGTTTTATTTTTTATTTATAGGAGCCGTTTAATATGGATTTCATATCTCATGATGAGAAAACAATAGCTGAAATGCTTAAAGTTATTAATGTTCCCAAAGTAGATGATTTGTTTCAAGATATTCCTAAAGATTTAATCGTTAAGTCTTTAAATATCTCTGATGGGATGTCGGAACCTGATGTTTTAGATAAAATGAGAGAGTATGGCAATAAAAACAAAATATATCCTCATTCATTTTTAGGTGCTGGTTGTTATTATCACTATATACCTTCCTTAGTTGATTTTGTGATAAGTCGATCGGAATTTTATACTTCATACACACCTTACCAAGCAGAAGCTAGTCAAGGCTATCTACAAGCAATTTACGAATATCAGAGCATAATTTCTCGACTTACTGAAATGGAAATTGCTAACGCAAGTATGTACGATGGATCGACATCCCTTGCAGAGGCAGCTATCATGGCTTCCATTATAACGGGGAAAAATCAAGTAATTTTATTAGAAGGCGTCCATCCCGAGTATATTGAGGTAGTGAAGACCTACTGTTGGGGACAAAACATCGAGCTTAAAATTACTTCTGAAGATAAATTGAATGATGTGCTAAACGAAGATATTGCCGCCGTTATGTTTCAAAGCCCCAATTTTTTTGGAGACATTACCGATGGTTTAGTGATGTCAAATAAGGTGAAGGAAAAACATCCCAACTGTTTGTTGATCCAGTGTATGACTGACCCTACGTGCTTAGGTCTCTTGAAACCGCCTGGAAAAACTAATATAGACATATTTGTAGCAGAAGGTCAGTCCTTTGGAATAGATCCATCATTTGGGGGTCCAGGCTTAGGTATTTTCACAGCAAAAAAGAAATTTCTGAGGAAAATACCGGGAAGATTAGTAGGAAAAACTAAAGAGATAAATGGTGACCGTGACGGTTTCTTGTTAACATTACAAGCTCGAGAACAACACATTAGGAGGGAAAAAGCAAGTTCGAACATATGTACAAATCAAGCATTATGCTCCCTATCTGCGCTTATTTATCTCGTCTCATTAGGGAAAACGGGGTTGCGCGAAATTGCTATCCAGAATTTTCAAAAAGCTCATTATGTTAAGAAAGCGATAGCTTTAATCCCGGGATACAAAATTTTGAACAAAAAACCCACTTATAACGAATTTATTGTAAAATGTCCAGACATTAATGGTTTAATTCGAGAATGTAAAAAAATGAACTTGCTTCCTCCTCTTCAAGTATCAACCTATTACCCTGAAATGTCAGATGTCGTTCTTGTTTGTGTAACTGAGCTAAATTCGAGTAGTTCTATCGAGAAATTCATTAAAGCTGCTAAACTAGCTATAAACAACGAAGAGGAGCGTGCTAACTAATGGATGCTAATGAGCTTTTAATATTTAATAAGGGGAATGAGCTTGTTCATCAAAATTTCATACCAAAATTAGATATTAAATCTGAAAAGATTGAAGAGATATTACCCAAAAATCTTATTAGGGACGAACTACGAATTCCTGATGTCTCTGAAGTGGAAATCGTGCGCCATTATATAAAATTAAGTAAAATTAATTATGGCGTGGATTCTGGAATTTATCCACTAGGTTCATGCACTATGAAATATAACCCAAAAATCAATGAAATCGTAGCAAGAATGACTAGTTTCTCAAAAGTACACCCCCTTCAAGATGAGAATGAAGGCGCTTTAGAAATTTTGTATGAAATTTCACAAATGTTAGGAGAAATTACTGGAATGGATGGTTTTACGTTACAACCAGCGGCTGGAGCGCATGGAGAATTGGTAGGACTATTAATTATAAAAAAATTTTTTGAAACTAGAGGTATTGTAAAAAATAAAATAATTATTCCTGATTCAGCCCACGGTACTAATCCTGCATCTGCAAAAATGGCTGGATTTTCGATAATTGAATTACAATCAAATAAATATGGCGAAGTTCCTCTGGATCACCTCGAATACGCGTTGGAGCAAGGAGATGTAGCGGGAATTATGCTTACGAATCCAAATACTCTAGGTGTTTTTGATAGGCAAATTAAAGACATAACAAGGATCGTCCATGAACATGGTGGGTTGTGTTATTACGATGGGGCAAATTTGAATCCTATGTTAGGGATTTGTCGCCCTAAAGACATGGGATTTGACATTGTTCATTTGAACTTGCATAAAACTTTTTCTACACCTCATGGGGGTGGTGGACCTGGTTCTGGACCAGTGGGAGTTACTAACGAATTAATTCCGTTTCTTCCTATACCTTGTATTTTATCAACGGATAAAGGTCTAGTCTGTGATTATGAAAACCACGAATCAATAGGGAGAATTAAAGCTTTTTGGGGTAATTTTAGCATAATTTTAAGGGCTTATGTTTATATTCTTTCTCTAGGTGGTAATGGATTAAAACGAGTTGGACAAATTGCAGTATTAAATGCTAATTATCTAAAAACTCTACTTAAGAAAAAATATCATCTTCCATACGATAGGATTTGTCAACACGAATTTGTTCTATCTGATAAGTACTTACCAAATGATATCACTACTGAAGACATAGCAAAACGTATACTGGATTATGGTTTTTATGCTCCAACAATTTATTTTCCACTAGTTGTAAATGGAGCTCTAATGGTTGAACCAACAGAAACAGAATCTAAAGACTCTTTAGACAAATTTGTTGAAGTTATGAACCAAATTCGCGACGAAGCGCTAAATGAGCCCGAAAAACTAAAAAAAGCGCCATTAAATACACCTGTTGGACGCCTTGACGCAGTAAACGCTGCCAGAAAGCCGATATTACACGATTAATTACAATTAAAAAGGCATATCGAAAGTAGCAATAATAATTATAAAAAAATATAGGCTAAATGATGTTGTTTTTTTAAATTATTGAGCCTGAAAGAGAATGCTTACATGTGCACTCGTTTTCAAAATCAATTTTAGGTATTGTTAATTCTAACATTTTCATTAAGTTCACTGAGTTTTTCTTCATAGTATCTAAAATTTCTTCTATACTCACCGCAAGTTTCTTTACGGGCCCTCCACATGTCTCACAATATTCTTTAATTTCTACGACTCCACAGTTCTGGCATTCACCTGCCCATACATCTAAATCTGTTACCATGGCTATACAACTGTAAAAAATCTCTTTTTCAGCTGCGAGGACTACTTCAGGGTAAGTTGTCATTCCTATTATATCTCCTCCCCATTGTCTAAACATTTTAGATTCAGCTCTTGTCGAAAATCGAGGTCCTTCAATACAAACATATGTACCACCCTTTTGAATATCTAATCCTTCAATATTTTTTCCAGTTTCGTAAAAGAGATTATTAAGATAGCTACAATATGGGTCCGCTTGGTTAATATGACACACTTGTCCACCCTCATAAAAAGTATCTAACCTCTTTTTTGTTCTATCTATATATTGATCTACCATGATAAGTTTACCTTTACCATGCTCCTTTTTTAAAGATCCAACAGCTGATGGTGAGATTATTCCTTTAACTCCCAATTCTTTCAATGCCCATATATTAGCTCTAGAATTTACATTGTGTGGAGGTATTGTATGACCTTCTCCATGTCGTGAAATAAATGCAACTTTTTTACCTTTAAACTCACCTACTTGAATAAAATCAGAAGTGTGACCATAAGGTGTATAAATTTTTAGCTCTTCAACATTTTCAAGTTCTATATCCGATCCCGTTCCTCCAATTATTCCAATTTCAGCTTTACCTTCAAATTTCATAATTTAAATCCTATTTTTTTTGTTTGATTTTAATTAAATAAAAAACTTGATATTTTTGGATTGTTTTAACTATGTAAAAAGTTTTTTGATTATTGACTAAAACCCTTTCCATTATGCATATTTAGGATTTTTTTATTTTTTATTTATATATTATATATAATTAAATGAAATTTTCGGAGATAAATACATAATAACAAAAATTTTTGAAGACTACACTCAAGTTTCCAAAAATTTTACTCTATTAGACAGTAAGGATTTAGTAATAAGAGACCCATTAGAGAAATCCGATATTATAAATGGAAATATTGAGAAATATTTAACTTTGATTTACAATATAACAGAATCTGGCTCTATTACTACTTCTAACGATTTAAAAGATCATTTCAAAATAACTAGAAACGCTGTAATGTCTGTTTTTAAAAGAAATTCTATTCTCCGGAAATATATAGATATTTTAGCTGGAAAACCCCCGACTAATCCTACAAAATTTATTTTAACGGAAGAAGGAAATAAAGTGCTATCCTTAATCTTTCATTTTAGAAATCACTATACAAAGCTATAGTAAAAAAATGAGAAGTGCTTATCTATGATATAATTTCCTAATCAAAAAATTATTATTCTTTTTTAGTTTACTCTATTCAATAGAAAAAAATACTTTATTATTGAAAATGAGTTAATAATGGTACTTATAAAATTCCTTGGTGCGTGTAGAGAAGTTGGACGCTCAGCAATATTAATCGAATCAAAAAGTGGAGCACAATGCATCTTAGATTACGGGATTAGATTTAAAGGGGAAGAACGGTTACCACTTAAAGGGGATATTCATAATCTTAAAGCAATTGCTCTTTCTCATTGTCATGTTGACCATTCTGGAGGATTGCCATTTTTATTTAAAGATAGCGACATCCCATTTTTCACCAATCCGTTAACACTAAGAATTTCAGAAATCTTACTTCAAGATATGATTAAAATTTCTAATTATCCATACCCTTTCGGATACAGAGAGCTTAAAAAAATTAGAAAAAACGCTTTATTTTTAAAAAATGGAGTGCGCCAAAAAATAGATCATGAGTTTTATCTTACATTTTTCAGTGCAGGACATATCCCAGGTTCTGTTTCTATTTTAGTTGAAGTCGATCAGAAGAAAATACTCTATACCGGCGACATCAACAACCAAGAAACAAACCTAATTTCTCCAGCTAACCCTCACGAATTACCCGAGATAGATGCGTTAATTACAGAATCCACATATTCTGATAGAGATCATCCCTTAAGAGAAGAACTCGAAAAAAGATTTATTGAAGACACTGTAAACACCATTGAGAACGGTGGAAGTGTTTTAATTCCTGCTTTTGGGGTTGCTCGATCGCAAGAAATTTTGCTTGTTTTAGAAAAGTACAATTATAGAAACGATATTTACATCGATGGGTTAGCTAGGAAAATTTTAACAGAATATTCTCATTTTCCTGAATCATTCCGGGATTTTACTCGCTTTAAGTCAGCCGCGAAAAAGGCTCAATTCGTTTCTAAGGAAAAGAGAAAGAAAATTGGAGGAAAGTCGCGATCTTTGATTATATCTCCGTCAGGTATGTTAAAGGGTGGAGCTGCTATAGATTATATCCCTACTTTTTTAAACGATCCTAACTCTGCTGTATTTTTAGTTGGGTATCAAGTAGAGGGGACACCTGGAAGAAAATTAGTTGATGAAAAAATTTTTGAGTTTAAAGAGAAAGGCAGAAGAACATACCAATCACGAGATATGTTAATCAAAGCAAAGTGTAAAATAGAATACTTTGACTTTTCAAGTCACGCAGATAAAGTCCACCTAAACAATTATATTAATGAAATCAAATTTCGCAACAACTCAAATTTTATTTTTTGTGTTCACGGAGATGAGAAATCAACGACTTCCTTTGCTCACAATTTATCAAAAAAAAATTATAATTCTGTAGCACCAGAGATAGGAGAAAGTTATATATTATAGAGAGCAATTTTGTAAGTTAAACTCCTACTTCTTTTGCAATTGTTTTTCAATTACTCTGTCACAATTTTCTAAAAAAACATCGATTTTGTTTATTGGTACTTTCGTACCTGCCGCTGGAGGATGTCCACCGCCCAGAGCTTCTAAATTTGAAAGTTCTAAGGCTTCTCTGATTGCTTCTGAAAGATTTACGCCCTTTTCTACAATATCCTTGTGAGCTCTCCCCGATATTTTGAACACTTCCTCGTCCTTTCTTTTTGCGCACCCAAAAATTGGTTTATTTATGTCAATGATCCCACTTTTACTAAATATTAACATGGAAGCGATAGTACCTACAATGTTTTCAAAGATAACATTTTCGCCAAAAAAATATTGGATATTGTTTTTGTATTGGATTTTATTCTCATCCTTTAACCACGATAACGCTTGACCTAAGGATTTCTTATAATTTAACAGGTGATCCTTCGCTTTATTATAAGCAATTCTTCTATCACCCATTGCTATAGCAATTCCTAAAGATGCGTTATCGCTCCTTCCACATGAATTCAATAGATACGCAAAATCATTCAAATCATGCAATTGCGATCCCACAATTTCGTTCTTTATTATATATCTTTTTATGATAAGCTTTTCTATAATGACAGAAGGCTCTATATTTAACTTAAGAGACATATACTCTATAATTGCAGATGAAACTTTTTGTTTTTCTTCTTGATTAAGGTCGTTCAGGGTTTTTATATCTCCTTCCGAATTTTCCATTAAAATACCTAACGATTTTAAAAATTTTAACATTTTACTTGTATTATCACTTAATCCTGGAAGAACAATTTCAGATGAATATGAGATTGCTTCATTTAAAGGTTTAATCGATGAAAAATTTAAATCGTTGTTCACTTCAACTAAATCTGCGTTTGTGGCATCTTTTAAAATTACAGAATTTAATCCAGTAAAAGAATTATTAGGACCTCGACTTTGAATATCTCCCGTTGCTCCTACAAGTGCAATAGGAGATAAATCGAAATTTTTCTGATTTAAAGTTTTTACAAAAAGATAACAAATCCCCGCTCCAGAAATTTCACTACTACCATCAAATTCGTAAAAATAAGGGTTGATGTGCCAAGGTCGTGAATTTGAGTAAATTTCTTTAATTTTACCATCGTTTTTATCCGAGATATTTTGAGGTAAATGGTGATCTAATATAATAAAAGGAACATTGTTATCGAAATTATTTAATTTTTCAGTGAGTTCTAAATATTGACCACTTCCAAAATCAGCAAAAATTAAGAATTTCTTACTATCCTTAGAATTTTCTGCAATTTTTATTATCTCTTCTCTTTCCAACTGCCTTAAAATTGTAATTTGAAATGGAATCTTTTCTCTGTATAGAGCTTTTCCGAGAATCGCTCCAGCCGATAATCCATCGGCATCAAGATGTGTATAGATATGTACGGTTGATTCTAATTTTGGTAAATGGTCTAAAAACCAATTTTTAGTCTTATTAAGATCAGCATTTAATAACTCAAGGTTTGTTGTTCTTTTATTCATTTTTTATAAAATTTTAAAATAAACTTAATTTAATATATAAAAATAAGATTTTAATAATAAATACTCAATTAAAAAAAACTTAAGTGAAAAATATGACACACCACATTAAAATAAACGAGTTAACTTTAAAACTTGTCAAGAAAATAATAGAGAATAAAGAATATTACAAAACTGAAATAATTCAATATGATAATGGAGCAACCGTCTTAGATATGACAAACGCATCGTGGAATGGAGGAAAAATGGTTGGAGAAATTTGTATGGGTGGATTAGGAACGGTCGATTTTACATCCTACAAATTAGATGAACATTTTATCCCGAGCGTTAATGTTCGCACATCACAACCTATAATATCATGTATGGCGTCACAATTAGCTGGATGGAAAGTAAAATTAAAGAAAGAAATTGAAAAAGACGGAGAAATTAAAAAAAAAAAAGTTTTTGAATCTTTGGGATCAGGACCAGCTCGAGCAAAAAGTAAAGTCGAGAAATTATTTGATGAAATTGACTATGAAGATGATTCTGATTGTGCCATTATCGCCTTTGAAACTCCAAAACTACCAACTGAAGAAGTAATGGCTTTGGTAGCCGAAAAGTGCAAAGTTGGACCTGATAAAACATTTGCACTTTGTGCTCCAACAGCGTGTTTAACTGGTTCGATACAAGTAGCTGCGAGAATCGTCGAAACTGGAATGCATAAATTACATGAAATAAAATTTCCTCTTGGTGTTATTAAGGATGGTTTTGGAACAACAACGATTGCCCCAATTGCTAAAGACGATCTTGGAGCCATGGGACGAACTAACGATTCCATAATTGCTGCGGGTATGACATACTATACTATAGAAGCTGAAAAAGACGAACAAGACGATTTATTTGAATTACTGAAAAAAGCACCTGCTAATACCTCAAAAAGCTATGGTAAACCATTTTTAGAGACATTTAAAGCAGCTAATTACGATTTCTACGCAATTGATCCTGGTTTATTTGCTCCAGCAACTTACACTGTAACAAATATAACAACCGGAAAGACTGTTACTGTTGGTGAAATTAACCACAAATTATTAAAGGAGTCCTATAAATTAAACTAGATGTTGATTTGTAAATTTCTCTTTTAATTTCTTTTTATATTATTTGCATTCAAACTAAAATTTAAAAATTAGTTAATTCATGTTGATATTTTATTATCTCTGCATCAGAGATATCTTTGTCAAATTCTATTTGTTGTGGGACCCCCAAATATGCGCACGCAATTTTAGCAGCAGCAGCAATTTCCGCTTTTTTTAATGTTAATGAATATTCATCTACTGATTGCACTGGATCCTCATAATTTGCTCGACGAATGTTACTTCTATTTTGAAAAGATTCCTCGTAATTCATTCCACCATAATTTTTTTTTTCTTTTAGCTGAAATGACCTCTCAGATTTCATTTTAGATAATAAAGACCCCATTTTGTCAGCAACATTAAAAGGAAGTTCATTATGCAGTATTAATCTTATCATGTTGTTGATGTCAAAATAATTTAGAGTATCATATTTAACTCGTAAATAACTTTTTAGATTATCTTGGTTTGCTTGACACTCGATTTCAGTCCAATCATGAATTGCTAGTCTTCTTCTTAAAAAAATCAATTCCCAATCTATTCCGAGCTCTTTTAAAAATTCAAGTAGTTTATTATTGTTAGGTTTTCTTGATTCTATTATTATAAATAATTGCAAACCGTAATATTTATGTTCTTCTTGGAGAAAATACCCTCGTTGTTGCATAGACGCGAGAATTTTAATTTTAATAGAATAAATATCGTCGGATACATCTCTCTTCTCACACTTTAAGTATATTACATTTCCTTCTTCACTCACATATTCACTATCTAAAAAGCCTAAGATGCTTTCCTTATTTTCTTGTATAAAATTTTTCAACCCGGATAAAGTTGGTTTAACATCGTATCTTATTAAATCTTTTTCTCTGATTGAAACATAATCAGTATTACTTCCCCCTACAGCTAATTTAATGGATCGTAGGTTTAACTCTTTTTCTTCTCCAAAAACTATTTTAAACGCATCGATTAGAGGAAATACTTCTTTTTCCAATATGTTAAGATTAGCCATCGAACTTTCAAAAGGTTGGGGATTCTCCGTAATTTTGTTTAGTACTGGTGCTTCAGAGGCATCTACTTCAATGTCATAGTCTTTCGCTAAATTTTTCCGAACGACACAGACCGACCTCCTTTTCTCGTTATACATAGAAAGAGTCGTTGAATTGTTAATCACCGCACGGAATTGTTCAGTGGACTTCTCTTCAGATCCTTTTGACTTAAGTTTTCTTCTTCCCATAAACGCAACCACGAATAATGAGTAATTTATTCTATTTCTGTTAAAGTAAAAAAATAGCAGTCTTATAATTTTATGTATATGGATTTATAATAGTCTTTAAGATGGTCTTTTATCTCTATAAATTACTTAATTTCTCTCTATTAAAAATAGTAAAGACCTTTGATTTACTATTATATTAAACGCTTCTTAAAACTGAGAACGAAATGATTCTAATCAAAAGATAAAGAGGAGAAAATAGCTCTTAAAGAAAAGGCTCGTTAAAAACTGTGATTAAATCATGCTAAGTATTAATCTAGTTCCTCTTCTAAATAATAGCTATCGTCTTTTTTGATATAAATTACGGTAGAGCCGAAATTATTACGAACCGTATATTTGTTATCGTCAACTTCTAATAATTCTATTGAATATGGTATTCTTCTGTTTTTTAGAATCTCTTCAACGATTCTTTTTTCTTCTAAAGCATCCATATCTATAATTATCAGACAATTAAAAAAAATTTTTTGATTTTAAAAAATAAAAGATTTTGTACTTTTATTTTAATACTACGATTCAGAAGCCTTACCTGTAATTAAGCTTATAGCTAGTTTTAGTAAGCAAGTGTTATTATAGGATTCTTCACTTTTAAAGAATCTTTTCTTTAATTTACTTGGCTTCTCTTCTAAATGTTTTAACAACGTATCAAATGCATGCTTTTTTTCTTTCAAGTCTTCTACAATAGTCATGTCTCCCCAAAAAACAATGGAGCGGTATTTATGAGAGCAAGCACTCTTAACATAGCCTAAATCTTCTAATATTGTGCCACAAACTTTTTTATTTTCCTTTAAATACTCTAATTTTAATCCTTTTTGAGCGCTATGAAAGTACAAGCAATTTAATATCTCATCAAAACCATAACTAAGCGTTACTATGTACGGTTCATCGTTTCTACACATAGAAATTGTTGAAAACTTACCATTTTTCAAAATTTCCATAATGATTCTTTTGTCTAAAATTTCTCTTTCCTTTTTTTGCATGTGATATTTCTGCATAGTTTTTATTCACCTACTCAAACAAATTTAATATCGAAATTAACCATGATTAAAAATTACTGATTGGCAATAATTCCTCTGGATATTACTATAATATTTAAAAAAATTGTTTCAATTAAAAAATATCACATATAAAACTAATGGTTTTAACGATTTTATTAAGAAACTATGAAATTTTTAATAAAAGAAACAGTTTAAAAACCTAGATAAATGTTTATATATATATAATACTATTAATGATATTTATTAGGGGTCTGCTGTCGTGGTTAAAAAAGTTCTTGACATTGGGTTTTTCAGCACTATGTATAGCCAAATCAACGGGACCGCTCACGCAGTAAGATTTCTATCTGAAGCAGTTGCTAATCTTGGACACAATGTTCATGTTTTTGCGCCAAGAATTCAAAATGGTTACAAAATACCGAAAACATTGCATTTTCACGAAATTGGAGGAGCTATTATAGGCCATAATACCGGTTTCGTTCTAAGTGCTCCTATACACAAAATCTTTTTCTGTAAACATGACTATTTAGATATAGCCCATATTCATACACATGCTGTTGTAGGGACAATGGCTATAAATTGGGCTAAGTATTTAGGTATTCCAATGATTGGAACTCACAATAGCCCTATGCAATATTATACTGCTCAGTATGTTCCCATAATTGGTAAGTTATTAACAAAAGGCGACCTGATCTGGAGATATGAACGCCACATTGTCGATAAATATGATTTTGTTCATGTCGCTACAAAATCCAAAAAAGATTTACTACGAGATTATAGGTTCAAGGAACCAATAGTTTGCATGACCAACGGAATTCGCGACTTGTATTACACAAATTTAAAAGAAAATGGAATCCGTGAGAAATATGGTTTAGAAGGAAAGAAAGTTCTTTTATACGCATCACGATTATCTCCTGAAAAACATCCCATAGATATTATTAAAACTTTTAAAAGAGTCCATGACGAAGTTCCTGATGCTCATCTTTTGCTTGTTGGGAGTGATGGACCTTCAAAGGATCAAGTAAAAAGAATAATTAAAAAGAAACAGTATAGAGATTTTATATCTTATGCTGGAAGAGTTCCTTTTCCCGATTTGCTAAAATTATACGATACTGCGGATTTGACTTGTTTGTGGTCGTGGATTGAAGCTGAAGGACTTGTATTGCTTGAAGCAATGGCTCAAGGAACTCCAAATGTTGGAGCTAATGCATGCGGAATTAGTAATATAATTCGACACGGAAAAACTGGGTATTTAGCCAACAATCTTGATCAGTTTAAAGATTATGTTGTTAAATTATTAAAAGATGATGATCTTAGGGCTGAATTTGGAAAAAACGCTCAAAAAATTGCTCAAGATTATAGAGTAAGCGAGATCGCAAAAACATGGATTAAACTATACAAATTTACAATTGATCAACTCTATCCTTTGCGATACAATAAAGTAGATAGAAAACTCCGCGTTGAATTAGTAAAAGAGTTTATGCACCAATTACCTCATGCTACTTTTTAAAAATTATTCTTTCTTCTTACTTCATTTAATTTAGATTGACATTTTTTACAGAGGTCTACAGATTTATTATCGATCTCTTCTATATTTTTTGAATATCGCATAACACAATCTGCGGTAAGACAGTGTTCAAGGCCAATGATAATATGTCCAATTTCGTGAATTACTTCTTTAATTATCCTATTGCTAACTTTTAAGTTATATCCTGATTCTTTATTAAAATGAGGAATCAAATTATGAGTAGATACTATAGCACATCGGTGATTAATATTAGATTCTCCAAATAAGAAGAGTAAGCTCTCGTCGTTACTTGAATAAATAGGTAGGTCCGTAAGTCCTAAACCTATGTTAAAATTGTGTTCTTTCATCAGATGATTAATAATATTGTATATTTTGTTAGTTGGTTGGAGGATTACCTTTTTAGAGCCTTGTTTTAACAGATTATGTTCTTTTCTTATCTCACTCTCAACCAAAGTTGAGGGAATTTCGGCTTCTCCAATAAAAAGAATTTCATAAAAAAATGATCTGAATATTTTATTAATATAAAAATCTATTTTCGTTAAAATGGATGTTGAAATCTTTCCAATAAAAATTATCCCCAAATGACTTGGATAATTGTGTTTTATAGAGGTGTATTGATTTGTTGGAAATGGTATTTCTTGATTAATGAAAAAATATTTATTATTTTGATTTTTTGGCATAATCTCATTATTTTACAGTACGTTTACCCAACTTAATAATTCATTATTATTATATATTTAAATTATTAATTATTTTATTAATTTAAGTCATTTTTTCAAAAAAAATAGTCTTAAAACAATGTCTAATAACCCAAATTCAGCAAATGTCCGAAAAAACGACCAAGAAGAAGTGCAAGCTTTTTCAGAAATTGAAGAAGAACAAAAGGAAATTATCGAAAAGGATTTTATTCCACATTTTTTACCAACATATAGAATAAAGCTCAAATTTTATTCAATTCCTATTGTTGTCGTAATAATAATATCTTCAATACTAGCGTATCTCACCGTTGTTGTTGCAGGATTTCAAGTAGAAGAAAGTTACTTTCCTGAAGAGGAGTTGGGAGCTTTAGCTGTTCTATTAAACGGTGTAATTTTCACGGTAATTGCGGTTGTATCAGGATTTTTAATCGTATTTTTTATCAAAAAACTCGGGATGGGTGTCTTGAAGTACCTTTTTGGAATAAGTTTCGGCTTAGTTAGTTTTTTCATTACCTTAATATTCTTGGATGTTATTATTTACTTGATTTTCATCCAATTTCCTGAAACTACATTTGTTTTTAAACTGTACCTTCTCTTTATAAATTTGTATCTACCAATGGGAACAGCTATTTCTGTTTTCTTTCTCATTTACAAATACTTCACTTCAAAATCTATAAAAACTAAAAATTTTATCGTCCTCTATATAGGTCTTTTGATTAGTGCTTCTATGAGTATTGTTTTACCTTTTTGGAGCACTCTCGCTATTTTGGTTGGTATTTCGTTTTGGGATATATTTGCTGTCCTCTATAAAAAAGGACCAATTAAGGAAATGATCGAATTAATATCAGAGAATGATAATAAAGACGAGTTGGAAAAAGCAGAACTAAAAGAGCAAATTGAAAGTGGTAGTGCTATTTACGACACATCTAATATAGAAATTGGAATTGGAGATCTAGCTTTTTATGGTTTACTCACTTCCAGCGTCCTATTATTCACAAATAATATTATAATTACAGCTCTGACTACAATAGCAATCATAATTGGAACAGGAATTACGTTATCGAGATTGAAAAAGAATAAGATTTTACCCGGACTTCCGATTAGTATATTTTTAGGAATTGGCGCTTTTTTATTGTCTCAATTAATCGTAACAATCTTTTTTATATAAGTTGTGATTTCTTATCATAGACTTATATAAAATTCATATATCTCATTATTTTCTAATAATCAAGGTGTAATAAGCTATAGTAGATATAAGTAAGGTTAAAACAATTTCAGTTATCGGAGCAGGAACAATGGGTAGAGAAATCGCTCAAGTTGCTCTCATGTCAAACATATTTAATAAAGTTTACATAAATGATACTAATGAAAATGCTTTAAAAAATGCCAAAATCTATATTTTAAATGGCCTTAACAAATTGGAATCTAAGGGTCTATTAGCGCACGGGTTAACAACGAATGAATTAATAAAAAAACTGGTACTCGACAAAAATTTAATCTCTTCAATAAGAGACACAGATTTTGTTGTTGAAGCAATACCCGAGATAATGGATTTAAAACAAGAATTGTTCGAAGAATTAGGGCAATACGCTCCAGAGCACGCTTTGTTAGCGACAAATACATCGACTATGAGCATTACTAAAATCGCAGAAGCATCAAAAAGACCTGGACAAGTAATTGGAATGCATTTTTTTACTCCTATTCCTTTGCTTAGGCTAATTGAAGTAATAAAAGGGGAAAAAACTTCACAAGAAGCTTTTGATTTAGGTGTAGCAATTGGTCAAAGGTTACCCGCAATCAAGGGTAAAAGGTATATCGCAAAAATAGAAAAAGAAAGTCCAGGATTCATCGTCAATCGATTAACTATTGCGACAAGCCTCTTATTTAATTGGATTTTAGATACAGCTTCTGAAAAAGGGATACCTTACGAGAAATTCGACAACGATTTCGTGTCTCCCCCTGAAATGGGGCCGTTAGCTAAATGGGATTTTTTAGGGTTAGATGTTATTTGCGATGTTATGAATTACTTTGTCCAAGAAGTATCGCCTGAATTTGCTCCTGGTAAAACGCTTACAAACCTTCTCAAAGAAGGTAATTTGGGAAGAAAAACAGGGCAAGGTATTTACGAGTGGGTTGAAGGAAAACCTAATCGTAAAACTAATGAAAAAGCAGGCTTATTCAACCCAGAGCATTATTACGCAATTCAATTAAACGAAGGATGTAGGTTATTAGAGGAAAAAATTGTTTCTGGATATAAAATAATTGATGATACAATGTTAGCAGGAATGGATATGCCAGGACCATTTGGAGCTGGTAAAAAAAATTACGAAAAATGGTCGCTAATGCTAGAAGACCTCGCTGAAACGACCCAAATAAATTATTTTAAACCGTGTGACATGATGAAATCTGGAGCTTTTCTTAAACTTAGAAAGTAAATAATTTTCAAAACTGAAGTCAGCGATAGAAGCGAGAATAAAACTAAAGTATGAAAATTAAATATCCTAAATCTTTATTTGAAGTATATAAAAATTAAATTAAATTCTATATTTTGAACGAGAAAAATATCACCCCTAAAACGGGATTTGATAAAATACTAGATTTTTTTAACAATACCCTCGCAATTAATCATCCCATCGCAATTGCAGAAGTCGTTGAGCGAACTGGATTTTCTTGGAGCTTTGTGAAAAAGACCTTAGCTAAGATAAAGGACGATTACGATGGATTTTACTTCGAAAAATCGGGGAGTACGTGGATTATATGGAAAGACAGAAACCATATCATTAAGAAATTAGATGAAACTTGTTCTCGATTTTTAGTAGATGATGAAGAGGAATGCTAAAGTCTAAGTCGTATGTTAGATTTCGCGAGCTTTCTAAACTTCTTCCCCGATATGTATAAAATGCAGCAACCAGAACAGACTGGAAGGAGGTTATATTGATTAAAATAACTTCTAAATTTCTGAAATTTATCTCCATTCCAGATATCGGAAATGGTTTTCTCATTTAAATTTCCTAGAACAAGATCGTAAAAAATGTGACATGGTGCGACATCACCTGAAGCTGTTATATCAATTGAAGATAAAGGACTTAAACAGGTTTTATAAATATCCGACATTTCTTCCCATTTTGCCCCTAAGTATGCTTTAATATTAACTGTTGAAAATGTTGGTGGTAGAAGCAAATAATTCTTATGTATAGCGCCTAATTTTGCAATGACACTTTTAACTTGGCGGGACAATTCTTCTGTATCTATATTTGCAAAATCTTCAGGCGATCGGACCATAGCTTTCCAATACTTATCAGAACTAATTCCAAACTCAGCCTTTAGGTATTTTGCATAAGATTTACCCATACTTTCCGTTAAAAAGTTCTGCATCTGAATGGTAACCCAGTCAATTTTGTTGAGGTCAAGATCATCAAGAAATAACTTCTCAATTGAAGCGTAATTGTCATTTGTTATCGTGTATATTAAACTAATAGTTGGTTTTTTTTCCCCCGCTTTTTCTCTTTCATTATACAGAGTTTCTATACCTTTAATAGCTTTCGCATAACTACCTTTACCTCGCTGGAGATCGTTAACATCTTGTGGGCCATCCAGCGAAACTCTTATTGAATCGAATCCAGTTTGCACTAACATTGAAGCATTTTTAGCTAAGAGTGTTCCATTAGTAGGTGTATCAACAATTGAACCAGCATTTTTGATTCTAATTATTAACTCTTCTAAGTATGGATATGTTAAAGGCTCTCCACCAAATAAACTATAAAAGGGCGTTACAGAACTTAATTCTGAAATAATCTTTTTTGTTAAATCGAAATCCATAATTACTGGTTTCTTGCTCAGGGAATCATTCGAATATGCGCCTGTTTCTCCCCAAAAATAACACATCTTGCACCTAAGATTACAGTTCTCGGTTAAGTGGAGCGTCACATTGCGTGGTAAAGAAGAATACTTAAGCATAGAAAACCAAATAAATAATTCTATAAAGTGTTTTAACTGGTAAAAGCATGTGCATAATTTAAATAAATATGTTTAATCTCATAAGACTCTTAAGACTAATCTACAATGTTACTAAGTGATTTTGGTGGGTTAGCCGAAAAATACATCTGAATAGAAGGAATGTCGAGCTCACTTAAAGCTGCATCATTTTTACACGATGCTACTAAGATGCAATTCTGATTGAGCTGTTGTATTAAGATTAATCCATTACTACAATCAACTAAAATACGTTTTAGATTGCTCTCCGTTATCTCACTAATAAGTTCTTGACCAATATATTTCAGAGCTGTGCACATTCCTGATACAAGAGTTTGATCCGTAGATCCCTTAATAGAAGAAGCAAGAGCAATCGGTAATCCTTCATTACTCACAATGATGAGATCGTTTATATCATCATTTTCACTACATAAATATTCTAAATATTCTGCTAAATCAGAATTCATAAACATAACCTTGGTTTTCGCTTAGAAAAATTTAACCAGAATATATTAAGAAATTTTGATATATATGTCTTTGTGTTGAGAATGTTTTTTAACAATGAAGTTCTTTATCATAATCCTGAAGTTTAATGGATTAAATAAATATGTTCTATATAAAGCATCATATTTTTTAATGGATTATCCTTGATTGCTCATAACATAGAGAGTGTGAAATTTCGTTTAAGGTTTAAATGTCATGATTTATTTTACTACTCAATTATAAAATATAGATTAATAGCATTTTAAAGTGAAATAGTCGATGAAGATTGAAAAATCAAGCCAAGATCTTGAAAATGAAGTTATTTATGGCGGATTATGCATTCATTGCGGATGTTGTAACGCTTTCTGCCCACACATGGATTTTAATAAAGAAACTGGGTTAGCATATGTAGTAGATGAATGTGCTGAAACTGTAGGCTTGTGTTATAATGCCTGCCCACGCAGTTTTCTCCCGATTTCTGAAATCGAGCAAAAATTATTCGGTCAAACTCGCGTTGATTTAGGAGTGGGAGTTTATAAAGATATAATCCAAGTAAAATCTAAAAATAAGGATAAAATTCTTTACAATTTAGTGTTAGCCGCTTTTGAATCTGGAGTAACAAAGCATTTTGTTTTAGGAGAACCTAAAAGCCAAAAACCACCAGTGTCTTTTCCTGTGGTTGTTGACAATGCAAACGATGCGAAAAAATATATTCCCGAAAAAACTATGGACATGGCTGGTCCTTTGGTTACGGGAATTGGCCAGGCTTATTTAGATAGGAAACGGGATATTGGTATTCTCGGAAACCCTTGTCACCTTCAAGGACTCGCTAAGATACTAACGAGCGACTTTAACACTGGAGCGGAAAGAACTACTCTAAAAATTGCCTTTGCTTGTTCCTCTGGAGGAATGACAGGTTGTAAATATTGTACTGATTTTACTGGTGAATTTTCAGATATTTCTTATAGCCCATGGGGAGCTCCAAAAGGCTCAGGAGAAGCCTTTTTAATAATAAGAACGGATATAGGACAAAAAGTTGTAGATCACGCGATAAAAAATAAATTGATCGAAATAACGAGTAAAGAACCAGATCTTAGCGAGATGAAGAAGTTTCTTAATAGGAAAAGAAGAAAAAACTTTATAAATTTACTTGGAAAAGATTTAATTACAGCTAAATATCTTCAGTTAAATGTTGATGAATTTAGAGATATTCTTGAATAATAGGTATAAATGAGTTAAATTAACTCTCTTTTTTTTAACATTGCTTCTACTAAAGTTTCAAACAGATCAGTATTATTATCTCCAGTTTTAGAGCTCGTTTCTATCAGAAAAGGTATATTGTGTTCGTTCTTGAATTCTTCTGCGTCTTCTTTTTGAACAGTCCTTCTTGAGTCTGAAAGGTCGGCTTTTCCTCCAACCATGAAGAAGATTGGATCTTTCGTATTCTCTTTTACGACATCGTACCATTCTTGAAGATTCTGAAAGCTAGTATATCTTGAAATATCGTAACAGAGTAAACAACCTTGGGCTCCTCTAGAATAGTTCGGCAGGAAGAATCGGAATCTTTTTTCGCCAGCAAAATCCCAAATCTGAAGCTTAATATCAATATCGTCTCTCGTTGTGCTCCATGTGAGCAAATCTGTCCCTATCGTTATTTTCATGGGTACGAAATGACCGGTAATTAACCTCTGTATCATAGTACTCTTTCCCACGCCACCATCACCGACTACAACGATTTTAAATAAAAACTGGCGTTTTTGATCAGATTGTTGCGACATTTTTGCGAAATTTACTGTAAATTGTTTGCAATAGATTGTAATAATAATATATTTTTTTTTTAAAAACTTTTATTCAATAATTTATTCACTGCTGAAATCTCTATTGTATTTGTGATTTATTTTTTTTAATGTTTCAATAATGTTGTTTTGCTTGCTTTCTGGTAATGATTGAATCTTTTTTAGTAATTCGGAGTGGTTTATGCTAGATATATTTTTATAAATAAGGTAAAAAAGTAAGATAGCTAGTAGTGGAGAAATTACTATAATTAGGAAAGAGCTTACTGGGATTTTCAATGGCAATGAACTTTCGATTCCTGTCCCTGGTAGTATATATATAATACCAAAAAAACCATTAATTTCAGTCAAAATTCCTATAACCAAGTTTAAAATGTTTAAAAGGATAAACGTACTCAGGTTGATTAGGTAAACTAGCTTAAAACTTTTAAGATTTAGGCGATTTACTAATATCTCAGAATCTCCTTCAATATTACTGCTAATTTTAATGGTTATTTTTGCATATTTCCAAATATCAATTAATATCCAATAAAACCCAAAAGTGAAAATGAAATTAAATAGAATATTAAAAAAAAATTCATAAGTCTGAATGAGTTGGGGATGATAATACGATTCTCCCCCAATCCAAAAAAGTAATACTAATTGTAATAACACAGTAAAAATCAATCTATTGGCATGCTTTTTTTCTGATCCAAGAGGATTATATGTGATTGTGTTATCATAAATTGATAATCTCCATTTATTTGCATTAATTAATCGAAAAAATAGAGAAAAAGCGTAAGTGATGACCGGAAAAAGCAATAAAAAGATGTTCTTCCAAGACTGAGCCAAAATAAAGAGGTAAAATACTACAAAAATAATCAAATCGCGGAGTAAAGACTCATTGAGTAATTCTCTTAAAAGCAAAAACTCTTGATCAGTATTCTTTTCGCTCATTTTTTTATAAAATTAAGCATTAATAAATAAACTTTAATAGTCTCAGAGTTAATATTTTATATTCTTAATATTAAGAATATAAGATAATTAACGAAATTTATTATGAAGTTTTGCCCAAACTGCGAAAAAGTACTATTTCCTACTAATAATCGACTTTATTGTAAAGGTTGTTCTCTCTTTTATATTCTGAAAAAGGGTAGGTTAGTAGTAAACAGTGACAACGACCTACTGCGCGAAATTAATCCTGCTAATTATGATAATAACAACTCTAATGTGGAGTATAAGAAAAAAACAGAAACAGCTACGAGTAATT
>SOKP01000110.1 GCA_004375715.1 Promethearchaeota archaeon
AATTGAAAGCTCAAGATATTTATTTTAATTCGCCCAATTGGGTTGGAGCACAACCGCAAAATCTCACATTATATGGCGTTTTACTTTATCCAAAAATAATCAAAAGTAGTAATCCAGGAGCTTTGATTATGCACGGATTAAATGGAGAAATAGAAGACGCGTTTGATCTAGCTATCCCATATTTAGAGAAAGGTTTTGTAGTCTTATGCCATTCACACCCAGGTCACGGTAAATCAGAAGGAGCGGAGCCGGAACCCGGGAATTTATATTACGAAGGCGCATATAACGAATCAGCTCATTTTTATTTAACGCTATGTGGGGCGATTCAAGGGTTAAGGGTTCTTGAAGCTCTTCCATCTGTTAATAATTCTCAAATAATGGTTACAGGTAAGTCCTATGGTGGATTAAATGCTATGTGGTTAGCAGGTATTTTAGGAGATAGAATAGCCGGGGTTACAGCGTACATAGCTATAGGAGATATCGCTAAAAACTTAATCCATCCTGATAAATTAATTTTCTGGATATTAGGAAAAAATATCAGAGAAATTCCTGATTCCTATGTAACAAACCAACTCTTAAGATTTGATCCAATTCATTATTTAAATTCCCCTAAATTACCACCAATACTGTGGCAAATAGGAACCAATGACGATTTTTTCCATTATAGTGCAATAAAAAGCACATATGATGCAGTTCAGCATGCTACTAAATTTCTTCAGATTTTTCCTAACGATCATCATGGTTTTCCTGGATTTGAGGGGTCCTCTAAATTTTTTATTGATTATGTTTTAAACAATGGTTCCATTCCCCCTCAAATTAACATTACTAGCATATCCAAGACCCAAGACCTTCTTGGAGATAAACTGCATATCGCTTTACGAGTAAACTCAACTGAGGAAATCGATTCGATTCAGATGGTATATAAATTTACTGATATCCTTGGAAGTACTTGGGAATATGTTAGTCTTGATAGCATTAATGAAACGAATTGGGAAGGAGAATTAAGTCCGACATTCTTCAGTTCCAATCTTGATTATTACATTGTAGTCAATTTAAAAAATATGACTAACGTTTGGTTTTCGTCTAATATATACTCAGCTGGAGAAATAAGAAGTAACCTAACACTTCCTTTCATTATTATTATTTCTGTTATTATACTTATTCCTCTTGCATTGTCAATAAGGAGAAAGTTTCATAAAATACCCGTAATGAATGTAGATGAAAAAAGTAAAGTGAAACGTTATTTTTTAAAAGAAATTATTCTAATATTAGCAATAGACACTGTTTATTATCTTTCACTTATTATGCCATGGATAGTTTACGAGAGTGGGGGCGTAATTTTTAACCACATATATATTTTTAACAATTTATATACTTGGAAAATATATTTTGGCGAGTTTGCTTCTTCTTTAACCACTATCTTCTTTATCGCAACTATCGTTAACTCGCAACTAAATTTCATCAGCTTAAGAGTATCAGCAATATTGAAGCTACTATATCCAACAATTATGTTAGGTTTCATCGGCGTGATGCCATTTCTTTCGGGTGTCTTAGATCCTACCAGTCTAACTTCTAACTTTGGATTAATTTTCCCCGGAATTGGACCAATACTGATGATTGTTTGTGCAATATTATTGTTTTTCATAGGTCGAAGCGAAAGAAAAACAAAGATTTCTTTAGGTTTAGTCAAGAAAAATTATTTGAGGTCTGTTTACTTTAAAACCTATTTTAGAGTTTTCAAGAAGGTTAAAATAACAAAAAAAGATAAATAAAATAATATAAATGTCAAATAATGTTTGTTGTGTTACCAATGAAATCTCTACTTGTTTTGTTTTCATATCATCACAAAAATACTGAGAAAATCGCTAAGGTCTTCGCACAAGTTCTTGATGCACAGATAAAATCGCCACAGCAAGTAATCCCTGAAGAGCTTCAAGAGTATAGTCTAATTGGCTTTGGATCAGGGATCTATGATGATAAACACCATAAACTTCTGCTTGACCTTGCCGATAAACTACCACAAGTCAACAACAGGAAAGCATTTATTTTTTCAACCAGTGCAATGCAAGAAAAAGCCAAAGTCGCCCAAGATCACTCGCTGCTTAGGGAAAAACTGCAATCGAAAGGTTACATTATTGTTGATGAATTTAGTTGTAAAGGTTTTAACACCAATAGTTTCCTGAAATATTTTGGGGGAATGAATAAGGGTAGACCTAATGCTGAAGATATCAAACATGCAGAAGAATTTGCTCAGAACCTGAAGTAGAACTTAATTTAGCGTTTTAGGATATGAATTATATAAAGGCCTAAGACTTTAATTGAAAAAGATAAACATATGTCACTATCTAAGAGACCTTAGGTAAGAATTTAAGGATGCAAATAAACTAACACTTTTTCTCCTTTTTTCAATCCTTCTCTATCTTCAGATATTTCTACAATCCCATCAGATTGAGTTAATGAACTAATAATTCCTGAGCCTTTTAATTTAACTGGGAGCGCAAGAAGTTGATTTTCTGTCTTCTCAAGTTTAACCCTCAAGAAATGTTTATATCCCATTCGCGAGACGGGTACATCTTTACTAATTGTTGCTATTATTTCTACTCTTGGATCTTCATTAACACATCCTAACATCTTCTTGATGGTGGTTCCAACAATTAATAAAAAACAAATATACGCTGCTACAGGAGTACCTGGTAGACAAAAAACTAACGATTGATCCTTTATTCCTATTAATACAGGTGAACCGGGTCGCATCGCAACTCCATGAACCAACACCTCACCGTTTTCATGTATTGTTTCGGGTAAGAAATCTTTAGTTCCCACCGATGTACCACCTGTAAATATAATTATTTGAGAGTCAGCAGAAGATTTAATTAAATTATCTCTAATTTCGTCTTTATTGTCCTTAATGTTTAATTCTCTTACTACGCTTCCTCCATATGTTTCTACAAGGCTTGAAACCATCGGACTATTTGAATTATAGATTTTATTTGTTGGAAGGGGATTTCCTACTT
>SOKP01000016.1 GCA_004375715.1 Promethearchaeota archaeon
AATATGTTAAATGTAAATATTAAGGATTAAAAAAAAACTTTCTGATACATATCGTTATAAAATATCGTTAGCAATTTCATAGAGAGTGATAACTCTACTTAAAACAACCCACGCATCTAGCGAATAATGAGAAATGGATATAAGTCTATTGCTAAGTTCCAAAATTTCATCCGTAAAAAAGCCCTTTTGAAAACAACCAATTATAACTATGAAATCTTTAGATAAATTACTATCAAATAATAGGAGTGGATTTTCCGCTAGTTCTCCTTTATTAGAGAGAAGTATAACTTCCGAATTATCAATGGAGTTTACTAATTCTCTTAAAGTACCTTTAACTTCTGAAATTAATTGGAGGTTTTTAGTTTTTATTTCATTTTCTATCAACAATTTTGCCATTAAACCTTTAAATCTATTATAATTTCTGGCTATTTTTATATCTGGGTTTATCTCGAATATTTTATTTTCGAATGTATGAAGGTATATTTTTAGGTTACCACTTTTATTGGCGGTTGACCCTAAGGCATTAAGAAGGCAAGCGTGAGTAATATCGGGGCGCCCTCTTTGTTCAGCAGCTTCTAACTTAACCATAGCTGAATGGTGAATTGCGTTGTCAAGGAGTTTAGAAGGATAAGAATCTTTCTTTAAATTTTTTTGAATGGAAGGATGTTTCCTAATTTCGAATGGAATGAGTTCTAACCCGCATTCCACGAATATTATTGTTAAAGGCATTTTATATTGAGATGATTATAATTTTTATTTCACTCATTGCTTGATCTTAATAAAATATCGAGTTGTATGATTACAATCTAAACATGTTGAAGATACATGAGAACCTTTACCCTTTGAATGAATTCTGGTTCTGTTATTAATACCGGGGTAAAGAAACTTCTTGCATTTGTGACAGATTCTCTTTTTCCATATCGAAGGAATTTGAATCTTTGCTCTTTGTGCATATCGTCTCGCTAGATACACATATCTATTAGCTAATTCTCTATTTTGTGGAAATATTTCATGTGCTTTCTGAAATAAATATTGCATCCTAGTATCTGCTATTCGTTTGACGATATTCTTATTTCTCCTTTTATTTTTCACCATTGTGGATACGTCACATTATATTTAATTCCCTTTGTTGATTTTTTTCTTCGATATGATAATTGTTTTTCCTCTGACATCCAATAAGATAGAATTTGTGGAGTTTGTTATTTGTTCAGCAATACTTCGGATATTAGTTTTTGTTGCGATTGATTTTAACATCTTAATTTTGATTATTTTATATTTCTTGAGTAAATGCTGCACATGTAATATAAATTCTTCTGTAATTCCCTTCTTTCCTAATGTAGCGTGTGGTGATGATAATAATACTTTTTTAAACTCGTTTTGATGACTCATTGCCTTAAATTACTTCATTTACCATAAAATTTTTAATCTAAATAATCTTTTCAAATGTATCATATAATATTAAAATTCTTGGTGTAATATAATTAGCATATATATCGTTGAACCAGAGAAGCTTATTAAAATCTTAGCAGAAAAATTAAGAGAATTTCCCGAAATCAGCCCACCCGAGGGATCCGAATTTTGGAAGACTGCATTTTTTAAGGAATTAGCTCCTATCGATCACGAGAATTTCTGGTACATTAGATGTGCCTCACTTTTAAGAAAGATAAAGAAGATTGGTCCGATTGGAGTGAATAAACTCAGAAAACACTACGGAGGAAAAAATAGAAAAGGTCCAGGTAGACACCATAGTGCTAAAGGGAGCGGAAAGATCATACGCGTCGCATTACAGCAGTTAGAAGCCGCTAATCTAATAATGAAGCAAGAAAAGGATGGTAAAATAACTACACCAGAAGGAACTAGCCTTATAGAAAGAACCGCATATGGGATTTTAAGAAAGTAATTTAAACAAACAATACTTCTTGGAGTTTAACTTTGAGCGACGAGGAAGAATTAGAAGCTATTAGGAGAAGGAAATTAGAGCAATTGCAACAGCAGGCAGTTCAACAACAAGTAGCAGCACAACAACAACAACAGTATACCAACCAAAAATACCAAATAATGCGAAAGATATTAAGTCAAGAAGGACGTCAGCGATTAGAAAACATTAGAATAGTCAAACCACAATTTGCTGAGCAGATTGAATTACAATTAATACAGTTATTCCAATCTGGAAAATTGCGTGGAGCTACACCGTTACCCGATACAGAGTTTAAAAAAATTTTAGAAAAAATTACAGCAGGGAGCAAAAAAGAATTTAATATTAAAAAATAAAATCTGAGATTAAGAAAATGGCACGCAATAAAGATTTACCTTCAAAATTACGAAGAGCTAAGAGCATGAAACAAAGTCGTTCAGTTCCAAACTGGGTTGTTCGGAGAACCGGGGGAAAAGTTAGATCAAGCCCTAATTCTAGAAGAGAATGGCGAAATAGTAGATTAAAGAGAGATTAAGCATGGCAAAAAAAAAATCAAAAGAAATCAGTTTAGACGATTTAGAAGAAGAATTAGCTGAAGAGGAAATTAAAGAAATCGACGAATTCAGTTTAGATGACATATCTGAAGAAGAGGAAGTTAGCGAAGTTTTTGAAGAAGAACTTGAGGGATTAGAAGAAATAGAAGAAGAAAAACCCCCCGAAGAAGAAATTATAGATGAAAGAATATATGTTATACCATTAGCTAAAGCACGACACGGTCCAAGGAATAAACGGGCTAAAAAAGCGGTTAGATATCTTAGAGAATTTATGGAGAGACATTTTAAACCCGAATCTTTAGTCATTTCGCAAGAAGTTAACGAGAAGATCTGGTCAAGAGGAATCCAAAAACCTCCAAGAAAAATCAAGATTAGAGCAACTAAGAACATTGATGGGCTAGTAGTCTGCTATCTGGCTGAATAAATCATTAATCTCAAAATCTTCTTACACCTTATTTTAAAAATTTAGAATTTTTTATAGTCTTCGTCTTTTAATATATACACGTTTTACTTAACATATATCAAAATTAAATTTATTGGTATTAATTCAGAAAGGTGATTAATTATTGCTGATTTATCTTTGATCAAATTTTATTTTTCAAATGATCTAAAAAAAATAGACAGAGACGAAGCAAAAAAAAGAGTTCTTAAAAATGGAGGACTTATTAGAGAAGAAATTTCTAACGATTTATGGTATTTTGTTACAAGTAATCCTAATGCAAGCTCTGAAAAGTTTAAAAAAGCCAGAAAACTTGGTGTAACTTTTATCGATGAGCTTGATTTTTTAAAAATGATTGAGTAATTTTTAGTATTTTTCTTTTTTCGTTCTTCTTAGCTCGTCTCAATAAAAAAAAAAGAACTAATATATTGTATGTGTGCTACTCATATTAACTAATCTGGGTAAGATGATGCTTGAATTATATAGCGGGCCTACAATAAGGGTATTATTTGCAATGTATGAGGTCAAATAATCTCTTGCTAATGGAGCTCCAGTATTAGGATTTGCCGCAAAACGGGGATAATTAGAACTCGAGATTACAACTCTAATCTTGTGTCCAGGCGCGAAAGAATAAGCCGATGACCAGCAATCAATCAATAATTCGTAAACATCATTTTGATTTCCTGACATAAGAACTTCAGATGTATAATTGTATCTATATCTAACAGTTAAGGATCCATCAGTAACCAACATTGATCGCCCATCGGGATATACATCGGTTAGTTTTATTGTGAAGTCTGTGTCCGTACAATTTGACGAAACGAATAAATTGCCCCAAATTCTTCCTACAGTCTCCACCGTTTCAGTTAATGTAGGAGTCTCAAATACCAATACATCGGATCGACTTTCTATCGATCTTTGATCCATGGGACCTGCTAAATCGAACGGTTGATTTTGGCCTCCTAAATTTGGAACAAGGTATCGAGGATCGTATGAATAAGAGTAATTTTTATTTATTAAGCCAGCAGAAGTTTTACTTAATCCTCCATCAGCAGTAAAATACCAAGCATCGTCTATATGATCTAATGGCCAATCGTATGCATATCTCCAATAATTCCAATCTTCGGAGTCATCGTCAACATCACCCATTAGATAATATGCAACTCTCGCTCCAGTCCAATCCGCCGGTATACCTAACAATGCTTCGTCGAAAATTTCGGTTTCCCAACCGAGTAATAAATCAAACCCATTAGAATTATCAGGATATAATAACTCTCCTTGTTGCCCACCATAAATCGAACCATGAGTCCATGGACCCATTACTAATTTTTGATGACCTCGTGCTCTGGTTGCTCCAAAATCGTCGTAACCGACATAACCATCAAGTGTTCCCTGCAAAAAATGATCGTACCAACCACCAACATGAATTCCATAGACTGAAACATTAGAATAATGTGGTCCAATTGGAATTGAGAGCGAGGTTGAATTGTAGAGTATTTCGTTTTTAGGAATCGTTTTAGAAAAAAGCGTATCTACTTGATACTCCCAATTTAATGGAGATGTGCTCTTTATCCACGTTTCAACCGAGGATTTATGATAGGACCCTTGAAAAATAGCGTGATCAAACATTTCAGGCGTGCCAAACCATAACTGTTGAGCAAGCAACCCTTCAGGACCCATTCCAGCGTAATAGTATTGGTTAAGGCATAAAGCTGATACACCAGCGCTTGCGATTTTTTTATTACACCAGCTTTGATTCATCAACCATTCAATTGTATCAACGCCATCGTTGTAGGAATTAATAAATAAAAGAAAATTATTTCCCCCTTCAGAATCATAAGTGCCCCTTAAGTCTTGAATAACTAAATGGTAATCCTGAAGTAAATATATAGGAGAATATAAATCCTTTGCCCAACCAGATTTACCATAAGGCGTTCTTATTAAAATTACAGGACGCGGGGCTCCAAATGATCCAGGAGCAAAGTAAACATCTGTAGCGAGATTAATATCGTCTCGCATTGTGACCATAAAAGTTTGTTTTTCTTGAACTTTATAAACTCCAGTACCGATAATCACTGTCGATGGAAAGGCTATTAGAAAAATTAATAGAATATATTGGAGAACTTTAGGTATTTTCGCAATACGCCTTCTTTGATATTTTTCTAACAGTTTTTCTGTAGATAACAACGAAATTTTTAGTCCATAATGTAAAAATGCACCAATACTTACGCCTATAGCAGCAATAGAGTAATAATCCAGTGAGATGAAAGTATACCAGAGAATTCCAAATAAGGGTGATGTAATATTGATTAGTTTTCCTAATAATACTAAATACTTATTTTCCCTATTTTCAGCTTGGATTTTAATGTAATTCCCGCTCGCCATTAATGAATAGAATGATATGAAAACAGCAAAAGGTAAATAAATCGTTCCAAAGAGTATTACTATTACTTGTTTTAGGGTAAAATAAACAACCTCTTTTTGAGTAAATAGAGAATTTACACCGTCTGGAATACCACTACGATTTTTGTAATAATTAAGCACATAAGTGAGACAGTAGAAACCCCTACAAATCAACAAGATTGGAAGATTCTTTGTCATCATGTCTTCAATTTTCAAAAAACCTAGCTCTTCTAAAAAGAAAAAGAATAATATAACAAAATTTATCATATGCATAATTGCTATGACTTAACTTATAAAGATTTTTCCATAGAATTTCTTAATAAGAAGAGGTGTAGTCCTCCACTCGCTTTCTCCTTTAATTGCTAAGCCCTTTGTGAAAATTTTGTTCTTCTTTTGAAGTAGCATAGCATCTTTGTGAGCTTTTAGGAATCTTTTTTTTTTTCGTTGAAGGTTTTTTTATTAAAAATGATTAAGTTTACAATTATAACGACTAAAAAGAAATCCAGGATTGTCTTAGGCTTTGGGAGGAGATTTGCTAAGAATAAAAATTCTAAATGGTTTGTAGTAGACCTACTAATCCTACGCATTTTTAATAAAATATTTATGATTTGAAACTTTATCCAACACATAAAATATAAGTTAGTTTTGTTAAATGACGATTTTAAAGTATCAGGTTTTTGGAGGGAATTCGGTAGGTGTTTACTTAGCTGTAAATAACTCTTATGGTTTGTACCCTCCTACTCTAATCGCACCAACCATTGAAAAAATTAAAAGAACATTCAGCGAACCCTTTTTTCCTATTTCAATTAACAATTCAAGCTTAATAGGAGTATACACCGCAAGTAATAAAAATGGAATAATCGTTCCACACATAATTAGAGAGGAAGAACTTCAAAATTTAAAGAGGTATACAAACAATTTAAACAGTGATTATCAAATAGGAGTTCTTAAATCTAAAGATAATGCATTTGGTAATTTAATATTATGTAATGATAAAGGTGCGATAATCTCTTCTTTCTTAAAGGAGTACAAGAACTTAATTGAAGATATTTTAAAGGTTGAAACCATAGTTTATGAATATGTAGATATGAATCTTCCCGGATCGATTTCAGTTGCTAACAATAAAGGCTGTCTGGTGCATCCGTTAACAACCGACGACGAGATCGAAATAATTACCGAAATTTTAAAAGTTAATGAAACGGACGTATCTACTGTAAACAGAGGTATACCTTATCTCTCTTCAGGTGCGGTTGTCAACGATCGAAGTGGCATCTTTGGTCATCAATGCACGGGTCCTGAAATGATGCGTTTAACTAATGTGTTAATGCTATAATTCTTACTATCCAAAAGTTATCTTTAGTTCTATTAAAAAAGCAAAATTTAATATTTTTAAAATTATTATCATGTTCAACTTCATTGATGTATTGGAAGTGTTAACTTATGTCAGAAAGTGAAATTAAGATTTTCAGGATTATAGGAACTTATAATAAGAAGTACAAGAAATATTTATTTCGGAAGGAGGTTCGAGCTTTAAGGGAGAAAGATGCCTTAGAAAAAGCTTTAACTCAAATCACCTCGATAGGTATTTTAAGAAGGCAAATTAAAATTCAAGAAGTAAAAGTAATATCTCCTGACGAAGCTCAAGATTATCTAATACGAGAATTATCTAAATAGATAATTTTTAAAAAAAAAGTAGATTTGTATGGAAAATAACCAAAATTTTGAACAACAATTAAATCAGTTTAGATATCTTAAAGAACAAAGAGATGTGTTTCAAGGTCAATTCGAAATAATAAATGCTTCTCTTGGAAATATTTTTACTACTAAACGAACTTTGGAGAGTCTTGAAGGCGTTAACGAAAACGACGAAATATTAATCCCCATTGGAGGATTGGCAAGCATAAAAGCAACGATTAAGGATACCAAAAATGTTCTTGTGTCTGTAAATCAAGATACGGTTATTGAAAAAACTAGTGAAGAAGCCATTGAATTTTTGAATAAACTTATTGAACAACACAATAACCAATTAAAATTTCTCAAGGAAAGAATTTTTGCGTTAGATACGAATCTTCAAGGAATGAATCAAATGCTTCAAAACAGGATGAGTCAACAGTAATTTATGGTAAACTCTTTTTTGTGATTAAATCGATGAAAAAATTAGGTAATATTTTCTCTACTTTTGTTAAAAAAACACTGACATCCGATAATTTAGAAAGCACATTAAATGAACTTAATTTACTTTTAATCAGCAATGATGTAGCCATAGAAACTGCTGATGCTCTATGCCAAAAAGTTAGCGAATCTCTGAAAGGTGAACAAATAAGTCGTTTAACATCAAAAAAAAAAATTCTTCTTGATATTTTAAGAGAAGTGGTTAAAGAAATTTTAACTCCAGAAAGAGAGATCAATTTAATTGATGAGATTAGGAACGTTAACAAGCAAAATAAACCTTATGTTATGTGTTTTTTAGGAGTTAATGGAACTGGCAAAACAACAACGATTGCAAAGATAGCTCATTATCTAAAAAAGAATGATATATCTTCTGTAGCAGCAGCAGCAGATACTTTTAGAGCTGGTGCTTTAGAACAACTATCCTACCATATGCAGAATGTTGGAATTAGAGTTATTAAACACGCATACAAATCTGATCCTGCGAGTGTTGCGTTCGATGCAATTCAACACGCGAAAGCAAAAAATGTTGATGTCGTTTTAGTAGATACCGCAGGGAGACAAGTTAGCAATAAGAATTTGATGAGAGAAATGCAAAAAATTGTGAAAGTGGCTGAGCCAGATCTAATATTGTTTATTGGCGACAGTCTTGCGGGTAATGACGCATTAACTCAAGCAAAAGAATTCAATAAAAGCGTGGGAATCGACGCAAATATCCTAACTAAATTTGATGCTGATGCGAAGGGAGGATCCGCATTGTCAATTTCATACGAAACAAAAAAACCTATTCTTTTTATAGGAGTTGGACAGGGCTATGATGATCTGGAACCCTTCAACATTCAAGTATTCATTTCTAATATACTAGGCATAAAGGAAAATTAGAAAACGAATTACCAAACTAATAGTTAAATTTTTTAAATATTTATTTTTAATCTATTTGTGTCAAATAATTATCCTAAATATGATCAATATTCAAAATACGAAAAAAAGGGGAAATTATCCCTTTACGAGCGCATAGGCCTCTTTTTTCAAAATTCGAGAAGAATTATGAAAATTGCTAATAAACCGGGAAGGAAAGATTACTTCTTAGTGTTTAAAATATGTGCTATTGGAATATTAGTGTTAGGAGTTCTATCTTATGTGATTCAACTTATCTGGACTTTGATAAATGGTCTTTTAGGAATTGGTTCCTAAAAGTTTAAAATTAAACATCTTCTCATCTTTAATTAAAATAGATTTTTATTGTTGAGTTTTATGAAAGTAGCGTTAACCTATAATAAAGACCTTCATTTCAAAGCTTCTGTAAGAAATTTTAAAGATTTTAATGTTGACGAGCCTGATTCATTTCATGGAACAAATTTAGGACCAAGCGCAGTAGAATATTTATTAGTTGGTATTGGAGGCTGTTTAGGAACAACATTTATCTATTGTCTTCAAAAAATGAACATAGAATTAAATGAATGTAACGTGGTAGTTGATGGTAAATTATCTCATATCGGTCCTAAAAAACGTTTAAAATTAGTTAATGTAGATGTTGAGATGAATTTTTCTGTAAAGGAAACTACTACAAAGGAAAGCATTAATAAATGCGTAAAAGATTTTAAAGAAAATTGTATAGTAACAAGCTCAATAGCAGATGGATTACCTATTACAGTTAATTGCAACCAAATTTAATACTTAATTATAAGGATAATTAATTATAGAAATAGAATAATAGAAAAAAAGTAGTAAAAAACTTTTTAGGTTTAAAAGAAATAAACTACGACTTGATCTGGTACTCGTAATTCTTCCTCTTTGTTCTTACATGCGATAAATTTTACTTTCATCTTTACAATTAGTGAGACCAATCGTTTAGAGAGAATTCCGTCAATAATAAGAAATTGTGTGGATTTAAACTCTTCAATTTTTTCAAAGACTTCTCCTACTGGGAGTTCAAATAATTTCTCCATACTCTTATTAAATCCTATGCTATGTCCGGGTTCTATTTTCTCGAGGCTATCGATTATCGCTTTTGGATTTTTTACCTTTAACTTCTTAAGCAATTTCTGCAACAAAGTACCTTTTCCAGTATCTTCCTTTTTCACTTTGCTATAAGATGTTTTTTTATCCCTTGCTGGTTTTTTGTTCTGTAGAGCCTTAATCATCTGTTTACGAGTAAGTTCCTCGACTTCTGAGCCTTCAGGTGCCCTAGCTACGAAATCAATTTTTGCTAATTGCATCAATTCACTCAAAATAATCGATCCACCTCTATCCCCATCTAGAAAAGCTATCACGGGACTTTTGGTCTTTATTAATTTTACAACTGATTTTGGTACGTGTGTGCCCTGGGTTGCAATGGTATTTTTAACTCCTATTCGTAAGAGGTTTAAAACATCTGCTCGACCTTCAACGATGATTAATTCTTGGGCAGAATCAACATTGGGACCTGCGGGTAAGTTCTCCGGACCCCAAGATGTTATTTCTCCAAGTTTAATACCTGCATCGATTTTTTCTTCGATCTCGCTCGATTCTAAAGAATTCTGATCCCATTTTTTTAATAATTCTGCAGCACGCTCAATAATTTGTTTACGCTTAGATTCTCTAACATCACGAATATCTATTAATTCGATTTCAGCCTCACAAGGGCCTACACGAGAAACAGTTTCTACAGTCGCCGCTAACAGAGCAGTCTCTTTACGAGTTAGGCTAGAGGGGATTTTAATTATTCCTTCGGATATCCCGTCCTTAGATTCGTTATCAACCTCAATCCTCCCGATTCGTCCAGATTTTTGAAGATCACGTAAATCCAAGTCTAAGAGCAGCCCCTCAGTTTGTCCAAAGACTGCTCCCACTATGTCTGATTGTGCAACGACACCTTTAATTTTGAACTTAACTTCTATAACATATTTAGTAGTAAAATCTACTGTATTAGATGTAATTTTCATCACTCCTTTTTTCTATTTAATATTTGATTTTATCAAAGAATCAAAATTAATTATAAACTTATAAAAAGAAGTAAAATCCAACTAATGGATAAGATCTAAGGTTTAATTGATTATTTCTAACCAAGATCTTGAATACTTTATCTCTTGGAATTGTTTTGTTTACCTATATTAAGCCTGAATTAGGGATACTTCCTTTATATCGTTATAAGTTTGAATAATAATTTTTATTTAATTCTTTGATTGAATTTTTTTTTTGATTGATTTATTTGATTTTGTTGTTTAATTGATAATATATATTGAAAATTTTACTTATTCGATTAAAATTTTAATGTATTAATATGAATTGTAAATTTAATTTGTAATAAATAATCAATATTTTATTGATAATTAGTTTATAAGAATAATTTATTAGATTTATCTTTTGTCAATTTAAGAATAAAATAAGAATTGACCTTCATAGTTATATTATCTCCATAAAATGTGATTTTTTATTTCATGATTAGAATTTTACTTGTATGAGTCTTTACTGGAACGGAAAACTAGTAAGGAAATTTTTTGCAAAAAATGCAAAAAAAAGAACTAAATACCGAATCAATACTGATATTGGGAGATTTTATTTTTATTTCGAGGAAAATAAGAATGCTGAGCAACCCTCTATTTCTGGAAGGTTAGTTTTTTTTCCCAAAAATATTCAGTAAATTGAAGTCGAATTATTAAAATTCTTGAATTTATTTTATATAATTATTATTGGTCATTTTTATTTAATTTTCGATTTCAAAGGCATTTAGTGAGAGAATTTTGGTTTTAGAGAAAATAGTTGTGTTAGGTGGGAAAGGTGGGGTTGGAAAAAGCTCTATAAGTGCTGCTACTGCAGTATTATTATCAGATTTATTACCAGAAAAGAAGATCCTTCTCATTTCTTTTGACATGGCACATAATTTATCAGACCTTATATCAAAGGATATTGGAAACGCGATTACTCCAATAACGAGTAATCTTTGGGCGATTGAGCCGGATGCAAATGTATACGCTGAAATTTATACCAAAGATTTGGTCAATAAGATGAAAACTCTTATGAAGCAGATGCCTTTAGTTGGTAGAATCCCACAAATTGAAGAATTTATCGATACTACTTTTACATCAGATTCTATACCCTTGGCTTTAAAAAATGCCATGTTTTTTCAAAAAATCTTGGACGCAGAGGACATTAATTCTCAAGAATTACAATTTGATATTATTATAGCTGATTTTCCTCCGACTGCCAATATGATCACTCTTTTTGAAATCCCTGAGGATCAGGTCAAAGTGGTTCTAAAATATTCATTAAATTTCTTTAACTCTATTAAAGGCGCAATGCAGAATTTTTCGAAAATGTTTAGACAACTTTTTAAACCTTTTGATAATGATTACGAAAAAAGAAAAGAACTGGGTAAAGAGATATTTGATATGATGGTTGTTTTGGAAAAGCGTGGCGAGAGAATCTCAGAATTGATCCATACCGTAGGGTCATTAAGGCTAGTTTCAATTGCTGAGAAACCAAGTTTTGAAGAAGTCAAACGAGCTAGAGATTTGACAAATAAATATATTAACCTAGATGCCATTCATATCAACATGATAATTCCCAAGAAACATGCGAAGAAGTGCGACTTTTGCGGTCAAATTTCCACAATTCAGCAGCGATATTTAGTTGAGATTAAAAGCGAGTTCAAAAGTGAAAAAATATGGGAGTCTAATAGACTTAAGGAAGAACCTATTGGATTGGATGGATTAAGAAAATTAGCGAGAGAAATTTACAACGATGCTTCAGCTAGTGATATTTTAAATCCTAAACAATAGAATAATAAAAGAAATAAGAAAAAATTAAAAAATTTTTAAAAAGTATTAAAATTTAGAGAGGTTTTAAGTTCCTTCTTCATGTACCCTCAAGATAGCCGTGGATGTAGTTATATTGTTCTTCATTGAGCTTATCTATTTCTATACCCATTGCTTGAAGTTTCAAGAATCCAACTCTATCGTCAATTTCAACGGGAACCTCTACCATTCCAGGTTTCAATGAATTTTTGTCCTTGACGATGTATTCAGACATGAGAGATTGTAAGCCAAATGACATGTCCATAACTTCTGCAGGGTGTCCTTCAGAAAGCACTAAATTGGCTAATCTTCCTTTAGCAAGCAGATATATTCTTTTACCATCAGGAAAGGTGATTTCTTCCACATCTTTTCTTATAGGCTTGATTTCCTTAGCATACTCGTAAATCTCCTTGGTTGGGATCTCAATGTCGAAATGTCCTAAATTGCCTAAAATGACCCCATCCTTTAAAGCATCAAAATTTTCTTTAGTAGGTAATATTACATGCTTACAACCCGTAGCAGTTAGGATAATATCCGCGTAAGGCAATGCTGTTTCTATAGGCATAACATTAAAACCAGCAAATTTAGCTTGAAGAGCTTTTATCGGATCAATTTCAGTCACTGTAACATTGGCACCCAAACCTCGAGCTCTAAGGGCCATTCCTGAAGAACAATGGCCATATCCTGCTATTACTACATTTTTTCCTGCGAAAAGTACGTGCATCCCATAGATGGCAGCGACAATTCCTTGTCCTGTACCTAACTCGTTATCAAATTGATTTTTACATCGGGCATCATTTACAGGAAACAATGGGACTTTTAGATCGCCTGCGGCATCCATTGCTCTGAATCGTTTTACCCCGGTAGTAGTTTCTTCTTGACATCCGATTATTACACCATCCGTAATTAGTTCAGGAAATTCTTTATGTGCTGTAACGATCATATCAGCACCATCATCAATAAGGATATTTGGTTTGGCTTTTAAACATTCTCGAATACACCAGTAAAATTCCTCATCTGTATTACCATGCCACGCAAATGTATTAATTCCATCTTTAACCATAGCTGCCGCTACATCATCTTGAGTTGATAAGGGATTACTTCCACATAACCAAACATCAGCGCCTCCTGCCTTTAAAGTTCTGGCAAGATTAGCAGTTTCTTTTGTGATATGAAGACAGCCCGCAATTGTGATTCCTTCTAAAGGTCTTTCCTTAGCGAATCGTTCTCGAATTGTTTTAACAGTAACAGGCATTCTAGATTCAGCGATGTATATCGCTTCTTTGCCTTTTTCAGCTAAGTTTTCATCTGCAACTTTATAATTTACCATAATAACTCAATTTAAAATATTTTTGTTGATATAGTGAATAATTTAAATTGTAATTTAAATATATTATTGGTTAAAGCGTAAAAAATTTCTTAAAAATATTAACATTTAAATAATATAAGTTTTGTTATATTCTTATGAGCAAAGAAAAAGATGAATTTAAAAACCGTAATCTTATAAAAAGTTTCAATAGTGAATCTAAATATGTAATAACCAAGCTTACACAGATTTTAGGTTATACTAGACAGACACTTAAAAAACGATTTGATGATCTGAAGATAGAAAAAATAATTAGTAATTTTACAATCAATATTAATCCGAACATTCTTCCCATTAATTTAAAGTATGTATTGTTAGAGATAAAAACCAACCCCAACGAACCAGAACTTTTAGAAAATTTGTTAAAAATCTCCCAATTAAAAATTCTTGATGGCGTTTTAGGAGAATATTCTTTATTTGCGTTACTCATATTTCATTCATCTGAGGAGTATTACCAGGTTTTAAGTATAATCGATAATATAATGGCTCAATCATATTTTAAGAAATACCAAATAATTGAGACTATTAAAGTGTTCAAAACTAATGGAATTGAATTAGATGACAACAAAATTGATCCAAATTTCGAAATTGATAGCATTGATTATGTCATTTTAAAAATAATGCAAGAAAACCAGAATTTAAAGCCAATCTCGACTTACGAGATTAAAGATATAATTAAAGAGAAGTACAAAGATTTTTTAAACGAAAGGAACAGACAAGAAATCTCCCAATCTACAATTCATAATAGAATTAAAAAGCTTGAAAAAAAGAACATAATTCTTAACTATGCGCTTAACTTTTGTCCTAAAAAAATTGGATTTAAAGGCAAATATCTCGTAAGAATTAAACCTAAGGATCCTTCAAAATATAATGAAATTGCCTTAAATTTAGAAAAAAATAGCTTTATAACCGATCTTTTCAGGATAGGGGAACAACATGGTTTATTTGCAATAGTACGTGTTAAAAAGGTCGAAGATTACGCGAAATTCATAAAAATTTTGTATCAATCCGATGAAATTGAAGATACATTTACTAGTTTTGTTCTAGATGAGCTTAAGACTTATACAAATTTTGTTCTATATTAACCTGAGAGCATTTCGAATCTTAAGTTCATTATTAATCACTCTCTAATAATTTATATTACATTTCAAATACCTTTTTCTTATTAAGACTAATATCAATATTATAGATTAAATTAAACAAAATCGTATCCTTGTGGGGAGTTTTACATCTTTCGCGATATTGTAGACTTTATCAAAAAACCAAATTATGAGAAAATTGCGATAATTGATATCGAGACTACGGATTTAAAACCAGATAATGGTTTAATTATCGAGATAGGTATTGTTGAACTTGATTTAATTACGGGAGCAACTAAAATTCTTTTTGATTCATTTGTGAAGGAACCTGAATTTGGGGAAGAACATAAGAATGCATGGATTTTCAATAATTCTGATTTAAAATTTGAAGATTTTGCTGACGCACCTGATTTAAACAATGTAAAAAATCAAATCCAAGAAATTTTCGATCATTATTCATTGACTGCATATAACACTTCGTTCGATTTTAGATTTATGGAATCAAGAGGTTTTGTTATCAAAAAGGATATCCCAGATATTATGGCAGTAGCGAAAGAGACATGTAAAATTATGCGTGCAAGAGGAGGTTATAAAATTCCAAAGATGCAAGAAGCTTGGGATAATCTTTTCCCTAACACAAATTATATAGAGAAACATAGAGCAGTAGACGATGCAATTCATGAGGCTAAAATGCTTTTTGAAATGTATAAGCGAGGAAATTATAAAGTTGAACCATAACAAAGCTAGTTTTTAGTTAGAATTGGTTTTTAAAAGAAAAATAAATTAATTTAATTACCTAAGAATAATATCTTTAATTGGAAAATATGAATTATTTTTTTGAATTAATTACAAAAGGTGTAGGGTTTTCAAGAATCGGGAGAATTATCTGTTCGAAAGAATCTAAAAGGTTTATTTCAACTCCAAACATAATTATTCCGATGAAAAAAAGTTTAATGAACAATTTAAAATTTCTTGAGGAATTTGAAGATCATGAGATATTTTTAATTTTAAAAGATTTCTATTTACAAATTGGATTCTTACGAGACAAATTTAAAAAGACTGGTTTTATCTATACGCATAATGGTTCAATGGAATCTTTTAAGGGAATATTAGCGTCTAATATTGATATTTTTACAGAAGACAACATTATCCCTTCCATTCCATTCAACACTCCAACAACAGTTATAAATAAAGAATTTGCTGAAGAGGAAATTAAGATTTTTATAGAAGAATCTAATCATATCTTACAACAACATAATAATTTAGATTTTGGTTTATCTATTAAAATATATGATTATTCTGAACTATTTGATCTATACATTCCTATAATTAAGAACAATAAAAATGTAAGAATATTAAATTTAGTAGATCTCTTTGACAATTTTAATAATTTCAGGAATATTATAAAAATAATATTTAAAATCAAACAAGAGCTCGATAATAATTTAGTGTTAATGGTTTCTGGTAGAATTATTCCGAAATTTTATCCGATTTTAATATACTTGGGGGTCGACCTAATTGATAGTTCTTACTTATTATATCTATCTGCAGAAAATTTCTATGATACAATCGAATATTTACTTCCAATTTATAAAATTAAATATTTTCCGTGCCCATGTACGATTTGCCAAAGAGATTTAAAACATAGTTTAACGGACAAATACTCTTCTGAAAAGACAGCTCAGTTAACTCTTCATAACATTATCTCAGCATATACTTATATGAATAAAATCAAGTTGTATATGAGAATGGAAGATTTTCGCGGTTTTATTGAAAAATCCTCATTTGACGACATGAATATAATTTCTACATTGAGAGTGCTTGATAATCAATATTTCAATATTTTGAAATATGAAACCCCATTAACTCAAATAAATAAAGTTATTAATTGTCATGGCGCATTATCGTATAATAGACAAGATTTCCAAGGGTTTCGGGAGAGATTGATTAATAGATTCACGCCTGAATCATGGACAAAGTTGATCATTATACTTCCATGCTCTGCGAAGAAACCATACTCAGAATCGCGATCTCATAAAAAATTTCATAGCGTAATACGGAATTATCACGATTTTCCTGATTTCCAAGAAATCATTTTAACATCTCCTTTAGGGGCTATTCCAAGACAACTAGAAGATATTTATCCCGTGAATTCGTATGATATATCTGTTACCGGGGAATGGGATAACGAAGAAATTACTATCGCCTCAAATATGCTTATCTCCCTTTTGGAAAAGTTTGACGAGAGGATACCTATATTGTGTCATGTAAAAGATTTGGGATACTTTAAAATTATTGAAAACGCTCGTTCAAAAATAAAGAATAAAATCTACTTTACTGAGGTTAAGAACAATCTTACTAGCAATGAATCTTTGCTTTCTTTAGAGGAGAAAATAAGCGAACTTAAAGATTCATACAATTTAGGCGATGTAATTCCTGAAAATAAAAACTTTCTAAAAACTTTAACTCGTAAGTTTTTTAAAATTATTGATTATCAATTTGGACTTAATACAGGCAACAAAATATTTTGCAATGGAATTAAAACTTGGAGAAATAAAAGAAGTCATCAAATAGAAATAAGCGACTTGTTAACTCGAGAAAAATTAGGCAAATTTAATGCTAGTTCTGGACAAATAGAATTGAATCTTAAAGGAGCAAATAGAATGCTGCCTTTTAGCGAAAATTCGAACTATATTGTTTTTGACGGTCAAAAAATTAATGGAAATACCTTATTTCGTCCAGGGATAGTTAGTTTTAGTCCAAGCCTCGTTCCAAAAGATATTGTAGTGATTTTTGATAAAAACAAGGAAAAAATTATAGGATTAGGAAGCCTAATCGTTGGATCTAATTATATAAAAAATTCAATAACAGGGAAAATTGTAAATGTCTACGAAAAAATATAGCGATAACAACCTCATCGTTGAAAAAATAAAGAAATTTAGATCAAAGGCTATTAAACAGAAACATAACTATGAGGAAAAACAATTAGATAAACCAATAAGCTTCTGGATAAAAGAAGATCGTTTACTAAAGAAAAAGGGAAAGGAATTCACGATTATTTTAAGAACTAAAGGCTGTAGTTGGGCTTTAGGTCCTGACGGTGGATGTTCTATGTGTGGATATGTCCAAGATTCTACTTTTGAAAAAATCGATCAAGCTCACATAAAAAACCAAATTAATTACGCCTTTCAACAAAAACTCACGGAAATTGAAGAAGATAAGGAAGATTATGTGCTAAAAATTTATAATTCCGGGAGTTTCTTTGATGATGATGAAATTTCTGAAAGCACTCGTGATTTTATATACAAAAAGATAGCGAAAATACCGAAAATTAAAGAACTCGTTATAGAGTCTCGAGTGGACTATATTACGCAAGAAAAATTAATAAAAATGAGAAGTTCTTTAGACATATATATAGAAGTAGCAATAGGTTTGGAAACGGTTAATGACCACATTAGAAATGCCTACATAAATAAAGGTTTATTTTTTAAAGATTTTTTAGAAGCGATTCACCTTTGCAAAATAAATGATATTGGCGTGAGAGCATACTTGCTGTTTAAACCTCCGTTTCTAAATGAGCAGACAGCTATCGACGATTGCGTTAGTTCTATTCTCAAATTAGCGGAACTAAAGGTGAATACCATTTCAATTAATCCACTCAATATCCAAAAAAATACGCTAATTGAGTATTTATTTTATCAGAAGAGATACCGTCCTCCCTGGTTCTATTCTTTGTTCAAATGCATTGTTAAAGCGTGTCACGAAAGAGATATATTAAAAGAAGTGAGGATTATATCATCTCCTTCTGGCGCAGGTTCTAAACGAGGAATTCATAATTGTTTAAAAAGAGAGTGTAATGAAGTTATGATAAAATCTTTAAGAAATTTTGTTTTGACTCAAGACATTAACCATTTAATAAGAAGTGATAAGGATTATTCGTGCGATTGTCTTGTGAAATATCACCTTCAAAAACGCTATATTTAGGTTTCAAAATCAGAATGATCACCAAGAATTTTTCTATCATTCTTATTAACACAAATTAACAAAGTAGTGTTCACTACTGCTAAACCATACACTATAATATTCCTTTTTAAATAAAGGGTATATTTAAATATTAACCATCAATTCACTATTCTAAGTTTTAAAAATAGTTAGGGTCGTTGTTTGCAAAAATATATTAAATTGAATCTGTTCTATCTCGGAAAATCTAAAAAACATCAGATTTTTAGAACAACAAAGTGGGACAAAAGTTTAGAAAAGCTAACTAACAGATCCGTTTTTACTGAAGAATTTGACGAGATAGGTAAAATTATAGAGATCTTTGGCCCAGAAGAACTACCATTCATTTCGATGAAAATTTCTCCAAAAAAGGAATTTAACCCGAATGACAATTTTTATGCTAAAATGAGATAAACCTTCTCTAATTTCCATTAAAAAAAGATATTCATAGGTGTTATTTATTTCAAGTTGGAATCAAAGCGATGCCACCGTAGAAAATAATGCGGTGCTAAGTCAAGATAATTGTAGTGAATGCGGTAAAAATATTTTATTTGATCAAAATAGAGGTTTATTAGTTTGTGAAAAATGTGGTTTAGTTCATTCCGAAAAACACATAGATCAGGGTCCAGAATGGCGTGCTTTTGATTCGGATCAAAGAAAGAAAAGGACAAGAACTGGTGCTCCTATGACATTGATGATCCACGACAAAGGCTTGAGCACTATGATTGATTGGAAGAATAAAGATATCTTTGGCAAAGAAATCTCGGCAAAAATCAGAGGGCAGATATATCGTTTGCGAAAGTGGCAATCCCGAATTAGAGTCTCAGATGCCACCGAAAGAAACTTAACCTTTGCACTAAGCGAGTTAGATAGAATGTCTTCGAATCTCGATCTTCAGAAAAATCTCCGCGAATGTTCAGCTAAGATATATAGAGACGCCGTTGAAGCTCACTTAATTCGGGGAAGGAGTATCGAAGGAGTTGCGGCTGCAAGTTTATATGCTGCATGCAGAATGTTTAAAGTCCCGCGCACTCTAAATGAAATTGCTGAAGTCGCTCGTGTTAATAAAAAAGAGATAGGGCGATCTTATCGATTTATCTCAAAGGAGTTAGAACTAAACTTAAATCCCACTAAGCCCTTAGATTTTCTTACTCGCTTTGTTTCAGAACTTGAATTATCCACTGAGTGTCAGAAGATCGCAAAAAAAGTAATCAAGATGGCTGAACTAAGAGGCCTTACCTCTGGACGTGGTCCAACTGGAGTGTGTGCCGCAGCTATTTATGCCGCGAGCATCATTGCTAAAGAGAGGAGGACGCAACGCGCAATAGCTAAGACGTCTCAAGTCACAGAGGTAACCGTAAGAAATAGATTTAACGAGTTAGTAGAAAACTTAGATTTGGGAATTAAAGGAAAGGAAACATAAAATTACTAATAACGAACAAAACCCTATTTCTTTTGACTAAATGCGATTTTTTTTCGTTAATTGTTTTTACTTGAACTTGAATAATATCACGATATCACACGTTTTTTTCAATTCTTTTTTTTAACTTTTATCTATAAATCAATTGATTTTGTAGGTTATTTGTTATGAAACAGGAAATAAGATTGATAAATCAAAATGAAGTTAATTATTTTTTACACAAGATTAAAATTAACTTTCCTAACTTTGTTGCGGGCGTTATTACCGATAAAAATGGATTTACAATAGGTGCAGATATCTCAAAACGACTTTGGATTCACGAAAACAAATTAGCTTTATGGGCAATCTCAAAAAATAAAGAAAATAAAGAAATATTAAACGATCCAAACCTTGTCCAGCTAAAGATTGACCTCGATAAAGACAAGAAGTTTAAACTATTTATATTACTCGAAAAATCGAAACATAACAAAAGTGGAAAAGTCGGATTAAAAAATTTAATTCGTTCACAAAAGTTGTTCTAATTCTCAGTAAATTAAGTTTTTATAGCTTAACTTTTATTTTATATTAAAGAAAGTAAGTAGAGTTTACTTTAAATAAATTCTTTTTAAAATAATAAGACGCACTTTAGAAGAAGGAATATCGCTCAAAAAGAAGGTGTATTGAAGATCATTGAGTTATTCAAATGATGAACGCATTTTAAAGAAAATACTTAAGGAAATTATTAATAGCACGCCCGGCTTGAAATATGCTATAATCATAGATGATACAGGGATTACTATAATGAGCGAATCAAAATTCATTTTAAAGTCTCCTACCGAAGAAAATATTTCTGTTGAAAAAATAGGTGCGATTGGAGGAGCTGTATTTACGGCTGGCGAGGAACAAGGATATATCTTAGGGTATGGAAAGATACATCTACAAATAACTGAATATTTTAAAGGTATGATCTTTTCGCTAAAGACTGGAAAAGGCATCCTATGTATAGCAACTGATAAAAATATTCAAATAGGACTCGTGAGAGCAATTATGAACAAATACTCACAAAAGATTGCTTCAGTTCTAAAAAGCTATCTTCAACAAGAAGATCAAGGAGAAATTAAAAAAGAATTAGCAGAACTTTTTAGTTCAGATTCGATAAGTCTTTTATAGATCGCTATCTTCTTTTAAATCAGCATAGATTGTTGCCTGAGAACACTAACACACATTTATCATCTTATGGTCATACCATAAACATCAAATATATTCTCTCGTGCTAGGCGGTAATTTCTATGCCTTTTTGGGGCATAATCATATCTGCGTGCTGGGTCTGACTCCAATCTCATCGCAAGGTTATACCATAACTTGATTAAGAGCCCATTTTTGACGCAGTAAGTTGTTGATTAATAAACTCAGGATGTAAGCAAAAGTTTGCACGCCTAATCACGGGTTATCATAAGCGTCCTCGAATATGCTAATGTTCCTTCATCATTTTCCCAAGTACTAATATAAAAAACAAGTTAAAAAATTTATTCAATTTATTTTAGTGGAAAACTAAACTATTTTTGGTTAATAAGAGTTAAGAGTTCTTTATACGACCCCAATAATTGCTTGATTTTGGGATGATTTAATCCATCATTAGGAAGGCCTTCAAATATAGCCGTGCCATCATTTAATACAAGCATTTTATCTGCCCAATTTTCTATAAAAAAAAGATTGTGAGTGGTAAATAAAATTGTCATCTTTTGTTCTTTTTTAAGGGTTTTAAAAATTTGTAGGTGGTTATAAATTGATTTAAAATCAAGATTTGCGAAGGGCTCGTCTAATATTAATAGTTTAGGCTTCATTACTAATAGCCCTGCTAAAGCAGCTCGTTTTTTCTGTCCCCAAGATAAATCGTATGGCGAACTTTTAGCGTATTGCGATAAATTAACAGCTTCGAGCGCCCATTCAACTCTTTTGTTCACTTCAGACTCTTCAAGACCGAGATTCCTTGCTCCAAATCCTACATCCTCTCCTATTGTTGGGGCAAATAATTGATCGTCTGGGTTTTGGAATAAAAATCCGATTTTTTGCCTAAGTCTCCATAGTTGTTTTTTATCTCTAGTCAAGAGTTCGTTGAAAATTTTAATAGTTCCAGACTTAGGTTTTAGTAAACCAACTAACAATCTAAGAAATGTAGTTTTACCAGACCCGTTATTCCCTGTTAAAGCGTAGATCGAATTTTCTTTTATGGTTAACGATAAATCGTTAAGAGAAAAATTTGAATTATACTCAAAATTTAAATTTTCGACTTCAATTAGACTAATAATTGTAAAACCCCCATGTATATCTGTTCTAGATTGATAAAATAGATGAAAGAAATCATAATAAACACAAACATCATTACTATTAGTATATCCGCTAATTTTACCTTCTTCGAAGAAAAGGTAATTTTACCTGAAAATCCCCTCATTTTTAAACTCTCGTATAACATTTCGCTTCTTTCCATATTGTGTACTATATTTTTTCCCATTATGAATCCGTGAGTTTTAAGCCTTTGCCAATACGATGTAAAGTTTTTTCCTCTTAAATCTTGTGCTTCCAGTACTTTTTTGTTAGATCTTGCGAGAATTGGGATGTAATGAAGCATGATAATTATACTCCCTACAAAAAACGAGGGAATTGCTCTTAGTTTAGTTAATGCTTCAATAAATTCAGAATACGTTAAAGATGTTAGAAAGGTTAAGAATACAAATGCCGCCCCTATAATTCGAAAAAATAGAGTTAAGGCGTAAGCTAATCCTTCTACATAAACATTTATGGGAATTTCAAGGTTCAATTGAAAGAGTACGGTGTTTCCAATGTAGAATGGAACAAAAATTGTAATAAGAAGTATGAAGGGAATTAACGCTTTAAGTTTTGAAAAAATCTTTAATAGATGTAAACGAGACACCAAATTAAAAAATATAACAAAAATAATAATCGTAATTACTAAATAAACATCATTTATAATAAGAAAAGGTATAACTAAGATAAACGGGAGAATAAATCGAATTAATGGATGAATCTTATTTAAAAAATTTTTCTCATCTTCGTGTTTGAAAGGTAATTCGATGTCCAATTTATTTTCTCTCTTTTATTTTCTATTAATTAGCGAAGTCTATAAGATTAATCTTTATATGAAACTCAAATAGCTCCAAATTGATACTTCATATTAATTTATAAAATTATCATATCGTTTTTAAATAATACTAAATTATGATAAAATATTATTCATACCAAAAAAATTAATCGATAATAAAATATTGGTGAATAAAAAATGCATCTACCTGATGGTTTATTAAACCCTATAACAACTATCGTGCTCTGGATTGTTACAATTGCGATTATGATTCTAGGATATTTTAGAATGGGCAAAATGTTTGAAAAAGAAGATTCTGAAAAGATGATTCCCTACATTGGAGTATTGGCAGCAATTATTTTTGCGTTTCAATTTGTTAATTACCCCGTTCCAGGAGGAACTTCTGGCCATTTGGTTGGAGGTACTCTAGTAGCTATTATACTTGGTCCTTGGGCGTCTGTTATAGTATTATTTTTGATTTTAGTTATTCAAAGCCTTTTTGGGGACGGAGGAATTACCGCTTTAGGACCAAATGCCTTTAATATGGGGATAATATGTGGTATTGTGGGATTTTATATAGTGGTGTTGCTTGTAAGGATTTTTAATAAAACATCACTGAAAAAGGAATTAAAAGTTACAATCGCAACTGCTATTGGATCTTATATATCCATCGTCTTAGCCGCTTTCATTTGTGGTATTGAAATTGGTATTAGTGGCACAATTCCAATTGAAATTGCTGTCCCGGCTATGGTTTTCTGGCATATCCTAATAGGCATAGGTGAAGGTTTAATTTCTGCTTTAATTGTATATTATATTTATAAAACTAAGCCTGATTTTATTACTTCTGAATCAATACTGAAGGTGAAATAAAAATGAGTATAATAAAAAGGAATAAATGGCCTTTAATCACAATTCTAATAATAGTCGTTGCTCTAATGACTGTTATAGCAGTAGGTTTTACAATTGGATTTCTCTCTGAAAATCCTGATGGGTTAGAAAGAGTTTTAATAGATTACTATGGTGAAGAATGGCTTGAAAATCTGTTTTCTCCCTGGATTCCTTTCTTAAGTTGGATTACTAACGATTATGTGGCAGGAATCGTCGGAGTTGTTCTATCTATAACAGTATTGATGGGCACATTTTATCTCATTACACGCTTCAAGAAAAAAAAATTAGAATAAACAGGTATTTCAGAGATGAACTCACATCTGAAAAACAAAAAATTTATTCATATGGTCTACTCTCTGGTTTATAATACCAATTTAAATTTAATAGTTTCATCTTAAATTAATGAACTTAATTTTCTTCATAAAATCAGAAACAGTAAACATTAGCAGGTATACGATTAAAGATATCCCCGGATCATCTGGAAGACTTGACGTAATCTCAAGATGTATTTTATCGGCAATTATAAATGGAAACAACCTTGAAGAAAATATTCAGATATGGGTTTTTCTGGATAAGTATGGAACTTTTGTCTTTGACTCTGATCTGTTCAATGATGAGTCTTTCCCAAAAAACGAAATTCTTTTGACAGATTTTTTTGTTGAATTTATTAAAAAAACGAAAAAAGGAGAAAATTATCCCGAAACTCCATTGGACTCAATAAAATACTCAACATTAGATATTTTTGACGCTATTAAGAACTTCATTGAAAAAAAATATAAAGTTTATACATTAAATGAGGAGGGAATGGGTTTTAAAGAAGTATTTGAGGAACTGAATTCAAATGATAATTTGCTATTTGTTTTAGGAGATCAGAGCGGTGATCTTCTAAACGATAAAGAATTGAAGAAGTTGAATTTGGTAGATGTAAGTCTTGGAAATCAGTCTTATTTGGCTTCATCGACGATCCGATTAATTAAAATGAATCTGCAATTATTAGTATGATAAATTTTTTATTTTAGAGTACTTTTAAATTTTATTATCGTTAAAACTTAATAATGATTAAATATTGAGCAAAATAGAACAAGCCACTAATAAAAGGAGCAATCAGAGAAGAATTTTAGAAATATTTGTCGAGCTCCCGGCTAAAAAGTTAGTTAAATGGGGATTTACACCAAATATTCTTTCATTTTGTGGCTTTTTCTGTTCAATAGCTGTCGCTATTTTACTCTCATTAGGAGGGTTACATTTTCCCTTTCCTATAGCTTGGATCGTCCCATTTTTGATGTTCTGGGCGGGTGCTTTTGATGTATTCGATGGAGAAATAGCCCGGATGACTCAGAAAATTTCCATTTCAGGAGCGTTTTTAGATTCGAACTTAGATCGCCTTTCTGATGCCATTATAGTCTTTGGGTTAATAATAGGCGGATATTTTAATTACTTAATTGGATATGCGATACTATTCTTAATTATCATGATTTCTTATATTCGCTCCAGAGCTGAAAATGAAGGTATCGATATGAAAGGCGTAGGCTTTATGGAAAGAGCTGAAAGATTAATCATCTTATGGTTCGCTTTTATCGCAGAATTTTGGATCTATTTCTTGACAAAACTATTTTATGGAGCTCCTTTCGAATTATTTTTCCCGATATTCACTATAATCTTTACAGGACTACTAATTTTGACAATAGTACAAAGATTAATATTCTCTTTTAAAGAATTAAGTAAAATTGAAACGCACGATAAAAAATAACCACTTCTGCTTGTAAGAAAACATTAATAGAGCGAATATTAGCTAATTTTCTAAGTGAAAGAAAAAATTTTTAAAGTTTGTCTTATTTAAAGGACATAGAAATAGAACATAATTACATATAGAAAAAAGCTGATTTTTTATTCCTAAGAAGAGAAGAAGTGGCGGTAAAACCGGCTCAAGTAAGGGAAGTTATAAAACTGTTCAATGCAGTAAATGTGGACGAAGGGTTCCTCGGAGTAAGGCTAAGGCAGTAACGAGGCGAACATCTCTAGTTGATGGGCGGATGTTCATGGAGCTTAAAAAGACTGGAACGATCATTATGTCTGGAAGTACGAAAAAATATTATTGTATAAGTTGCGCTGTTCATAGCCATCAAGTTAGTCAACGAAGTAAAGCTTCAAGAAAGTTTTAAGTTATATATTTAGAGCCTTAAAGAAAGAGGGCAACGAATATATAATCTCGCATTCATTTTTAGTTACAACTTCAATAACAGCTCTAATTAAATAAGTATCTCTCAAAGTTTCGCTTGGATTGTATATTTTCACTTTAGTGGTGGGCTTGAACTTCAGAGTATAGTTTTCAGCGATACCGATAACATTATCGTCAGTTTTTAGAATGATACCTAACAAACCCAATTCATAATGAGAGACAATGAAAAGATATTTTGGAGTTTTAGTGTTTTTTACCTTCTCAAAATGAACTACTTCTAAGTAGTCTTCTTGAAGCTCTTTAGGAAGTTTGATATAAGGAATTATTTTCTTTTTTCCAGAAATGTAAGGAAAGGGCGTGTAGAACAGAATGTTAAAACTGGAAATTTTCTTGATTTGCTCGTTGTATTTCTCTACATCTTTTACTGAGTAGGCCTTACTAAGTAAAACATCTAATTTATCAACCATGATATCTTCAGTTGAATAGCCATTTAGCACAGTAGCAATATACGATCTCTTTAATTTTTCTATTAATATATCGCTTCTAATTTTCAATTTATAGTCAATACTTATCTCTAACGCCTCGTTGTAAAGATTTGCAGCTAATTGTGAGTGCCCTAAAGCTAAGAAATAATCGCCCAGTTCACTGAAAACGATAATAGTATCTAGGAAATTCTTTTCCATATCCATGTTAGCAATTTCATCCATAATCGCCATAGCAGTCTCACTATCATCTCCTTTAATATAAAGAGCAATAGCTTTTCCAATCGCGCATTTAAGTTTAAGTCTTTCGTCGTTATATATATCAGCAAGCTCTTCTGTAAAATTATACGCCATAATCGCGTTGTTGTATAGCCCATGAAATAATAGGATTAACGCTTTTACATAATTTAAAGTTAAACATGTTTGGTGATTATGAATTATTGTAGAAAATAAAGCTGCTCTTTCTAAAGAGTCTATAGCATTATTAACCCTCCCTAAAGAGATTAATATAAAGGCTCTTAGGAATTCCATCTTAGAAATCTCGCTACAAATCAACTTTTCAACAATATCGTATTCTTTCAAATTAGTTAGTTGACCTGAAGCAATCTGCAAAAGTGAGATCAAGAAACCATTACCTTTCTTTAGATATATTACCGCATTCTTAGAATCGTGCTTTTCAATTGCTTTACGAGCTTTCTTTACGTATTCACGAGAGATTTTTAAGTTTTCAAGGAAATTTAATATCCCCGCTATTAACTCTTCTTCACTATTTGCTAGACTATGGTTTTCAATATATTTTTCGCAAATTGCTATTTCTTGTTCGTATTTGCTTGCTCCAATTTCAAATTTTACGGGACCTTTTTGGCTATCAATATAATGTGCGTCTTGAGTTAAAATAGAGTCTTGTGTTACACTTATTGCCTTCTCTATTAACCATGTTATCTTTTCTTCAGCAGGGTAAATTTTAGAACGCTCTATCATATACGATAAAGTGTAGTTTAAACTCTTTTTCCAAATATTTTTAAAATAAGTCCGTAACTGCTTATTGGAGATCGTTCTGTGAATTTTTAGTAAAAAACTAGAGAGCGATAAAATATTGATTTTGCCGCGAAAGTATAAATTAGCGTTTTTAGCAAGCTTAAAGTCGTCAGACACCATGCTAATATGAATAGGTCGATTATTTTTTTTATCGAGCAATTTCTGCGATAACGATAGCAAAGATAAATCGGGATCTTGAGCAGGAAACCGAATGCCTTGTGAACTAAGATTATTTTTAACAACTTTTATTTCAGAATCGGTTATTTCCTCAACATGTATGATTTTCTGGAATTTTTCACGGAACGTATGAGGGGCTTTAATTTCTTCAAATACAACGGTGCTAATGTAATACTCAAAACCTAAATCAGACGCAACGCTATCGAGGTTTCCAAGCAAATTTTTAGCTCTAATCGAGTTCATACAAATAAAGAAATTTGCATCAAATACTATGATTTCTCTCATTTTTGGCATAATTCCCTAAAACATCTCCTTATATCAAAAGCTAATCTTTAGTAATAATATAAAATGAAAAATATATAATATTTTTCAAGTTCTTATCTCTAGTAATAATATAAAATCTAGTATTTTTCAAGTTCTTAGAATCTGTGATTAATAATGAAAGTTATTAGTGTGATTGGTTATTCAGGCTCTGGTAAGACTCATCTAATTGAGTTTCTTATCAAGAAATTTAAAACCGAACATGACCTTGAAGTTAGCGTTGTAAAATACATTCATGAACATAGAATAGACGAAGAAGGAAAAGATTCTTTTAAATTTTCTGAAGCCGGTGCGGTTTTTTCTGTTATAAAAAATAAGTTTAATCAAAACGCTATTTATCTCAATAAAAAAATCAGCGTAGACGATTTAATAAACTGGCTCAAAAAAAGCCCTTATAAAGTTGATCTTATAATTATTGAGAGTTTCAGGGATGTATCGTACCCTACCATTTTATGCGTAAAAGAATTACAGGATATTCAAGTCCAACTAAACAAAAATGTTAAATTGATATCGGGATTAATCACTCTAAATAAACTCAGCAAGGAAAGAGAAGATCAGGTTCCGATTTTTAATATACAACAAAATTTTGAAAGATTTACTAATATTTTTAATGTACCTTAAAAACTAATAGAGTTAATCAGCATTTTCCCAAAAATCTGCGATTTGTTTACAAACATAGTCGATATCTTGTAGATTTTCTATGTGTTCAACATCAGCAATAAAGTAGTTTCTTAATATCTCATATATCTCCGTTTTATTTCCATCGTTTTTTATCAAATCACGAATTTCCGATATAAAAGTGATAATTGGAGTGATAAGCCCAGTGATTAACCACTCTTCGAATAGTATCTGTCCTTTTGGGGACTGAAAATTAAACGTAATAACAAACCTAGCGATGTCTTCATATCGATAGAAGTATTTTTGTGGTATATTTACTTTGAATTTTTCTAAATCCTTTAGTAAAGCATCTTTATTCATCGATATAATGTAATCAGGCCAAACATCATCAGAAACATTCAAATCACTAAAAACAAACAACTCTAATACCCTTAATGCGATATTTTTCCCAACATACCTACTTCTTGGGTCGATAAAGTTTTTGGATGCTTGGCTTGGAAGTTTTCTGAGAAAGATTTTGTCGATAAGTGTGTAGAGCATTCTACAAATATGATCTACTACTATTTTAAAATTTAATAGTTCATTACTCGGATCTTCTTCTAAAGTCTTATTCTCAATCTCAATCAAACGCAATATACTCGAATTCAAACTAAGTAAAAATGCTTTAAAGAAATCGTAATTTAGCTCTGAGATTTCTTTGTTAAATATTTTTTTAAAAAAGATATCTGGGTTCTCGATGTTTGTCAAAATCGAGAGAGTATCTAAAAACTCTTGAACTTCGCTAATAGTGTTAGAATTAATTACATTTTCCGTTTTTGAATTATAATCATTTAATTTTAATTTGAATTCACTGGGTAAAAACAAGAGATCACTTACTTCTAAAGCTTCTAAACTCCCACTTCCGAAATAATATTTGGTGTAGAGAAGAAATAAATTAAATTGACTCTTTTGTGAAGGTAAATTATTCGCCTGGAACGTCGAGTATAGAGTGGATTTAAAATCAATAAAATCAAAAATTCGCAATAGAGCGTTCTTTTTTTCATCAGTATAATCGAAATTCCGCAGGAATTCTTTTCTGATTATATCTAGCTTTGGAAACACCGAATCCTCTACTCGCGAGCATACAAAATTTAAAAAATCCAATATCGGAGAAAAATTTCCTAACAAGTTACATTTCTTATAAAAATAATACATTAGATCAACGAGGTTCTCTTTAGCACTAGAATACTCGTCAAGAGCTATTTGATACACCCTTTCCCTTCCAGCCAATAATTTATCAAAGTATTGTTCAGGAACCTCTTTAAAATATTTTAAAAAATAATATAAATTTGATAAATAATAGTTATCAAAAAATTCATCTTTACTATTTTTAATAACAATTAAGAAATTCAGAGCATTACTTTCACCGTTCTTTAAGACAACGCCGTCTAAAACGATGTAAAACTTTTCGCCTAATAGTTTTCTTAGAACTACCCCCAGTATTGTAATTACCATATAGAGATAGCCTGATGGAGAGGCGGATGGAGAGGTTATACCATCAACATTATCTTTATAATTCTCAGCAAATTCGTTAAAAACTTCCTTTTCTTCGGGAGATAAATTATAACTGTACTCTAAAAATAAACTTTTGTCAGATATCTTCTCTTTTACTATTAAATTTAGATAATTAGTATCGTATCCACAGAAAGTTTGCAAGTAAAATGTAAGAAGTTCGTCGAAATGTTGAAAAAAGAAAGAACTGTAAGTTTTTTTAATTACGCGATTCTTATTTTTTAATTTAAATTCCTTCCAATCTTGGTTAATTTTTTCTTTAAATTTATCAAAAACAATACTTTTGGCTTCCAGTATTTCAAAAAAAACGTGCGAATTCAATTTAATGGTTAAATCTCTTCCCTTGGAATGCTCTCCAATGGATTTTAGAATGCTACGTAATTCTTTATTAACCACGATTGATCAAATTTTAAATTATTAAGATAGACAAATAAATTCCTTACAACCCTTAATTAAAAAAATATAATACGTATATATAACGTATTTTTCAGAAATAAAAATCTTGGTATTTAAATAATTACATGATTTCGTCTACTTCAGAAGTTTTTTAGGATGTAAGAAATTTAAACTATTTTAGTGATTTCATCTACTTCAGTGTAAATCATAGTCTTTTCTTTATTATTCCCATCTAGTAGGAGATATTCACCTTCATCTTTTGTAAATTTTCCGATCGCTTGTGACGCAATCCCTTTCTTAGCTAACAAATTAATTAAGTCTCTAGCGAATTCGGGATTAATTGAAATTAGTAGAGATCCCGAAGATATTGTGCTATAGGGGTCAATGTTAAAAAGTTTGCTCAATTCGCTCGGCTCTGGTAAGACATTAATTTTGTCCTTATTAACCAGTACTCCTAGTTTTGAAGCAATCGCAGTTTCAGCAATACCACAGAATAAACCTCCTTCGGTTATGTCGTGCATTGATGTTACTGTAAAGTTGTTATTGGATACAACGGCTTCTTTAAATATGCTAATCCCGGGATTGTATAGGTAATTTTTACATTTTTCGATAAATTGGCTACTATACCCTTTCTCTTTTAAGAAATTTTCTTTTTCTCGAGCTATAATACAAGTACCTTCAATAAAAATCCCCTTTGTTAAGATTATCAAATCATCTTCTTTAGCCCCAGAGGATAATACTAGTTTATCTTTATCAACTTCGCCAAGTAAAGACCCTATCACCATAGGTCTATCAAGAGCAGCTGTAATTTCGGTGTGACCTCCAATCACAGTTATTCCTAAGGATTTACACGTATCATGGATATTCCTAAAAATTGTTTCAATTAAATCCTCATCAGTATGCTTAGCAGGTAATAAAATAGTTGATTGGAACCATTTTGGTGTAGCCCCCATGCAAACTATGTCGTTGACATTTACGTTAACAGCATAATATCCGATTTCGTCAGTTACAAATGTTATAGGATCTGTCTTTGCGACTAGATATTTATCTCCCATGTCTATTACGGCTGCATCTTCGCCGATACTAGAACCGACAACAACTCTATCATCTATTAAATGAGTGGGTGATACAAACTCACTTAGCATTTTCTCGAGTAACTTATGCTTAAGTTTGCCAATTACAAATTTTTTTTGTTTTTCCATCTCATCACTAATAGAGATTCGTTTTTTATTAGATTTAGTAAAATATGATATTTAATTTTTAAGTTAAATAAATTTAAATAGCCTTTCTTTTCTATTTTATACATAGTATTAATTAATTAAATAGTAAACACAAATTTATAAAAAGGATGATTATAGTTGGGACTTGGAAAAGCTCTCGGATTTAGCTTGCTCGCGTATATTGGCTTGAACTTTTTGTTTGTAATTATAACGCAAACCATCATTGGCGATTTAAACTTATTATTTAGTAATATTACTAGTGATCCACTAATAATCTTAATAATATTCTTCGGACCTATTACAATGATGCCCGGTACCGTTGTAAATACGTTATCTATGCAGATTGCTTACGGGACATTTGATGCGTCTTTGATTTCAACCATTGGACTTATCGTAACGCCATTTTTAGCGTCTATCGTAGCAGGTCGTACTGGTGGAAGTAAAGGAGCAAGTTTCGGTGGATGGATGATAACTTGTTTAATCGGTTCTTCAGCTTTAGCAGTGTTAGCATTCATTAACCCTGTTACTCTGTTATATTATGGTATTATAGTATCAAATCCAATTGTATTATTAATCGCAATAAGTGTAAGCGCTGCGGTTAACGGTGTATTTTACGGATGCTTCGCGCTATTATTTACTAAAACCGAAATGTACTAGTTTATTTTTTTATATTTTTTCTTTCTTTTGTTTGTGGACCAAAATTGAATGTATTCCGAAGAGTAGATTGAAGAATACAAAGATAACAAATAGTCCTCCTGCTTGTAGGATTTGCATCTCTTCGTCAACAACTTTCGGAACGATTTTTGACACGGACATAAATCTTCATTATAAGTTATTAATCTGTTAATATAGAGAACACGCTGAGTTTAATAGAAGTAAAACAATAATATATGCAAAATTGAGAATATAGGTGTATTAAGCCTCTAAATTAGACATTTAAGTATGCATTTATGAAAAATTCCGACAAAATTAGAAACAACACATCAGTTACAGAAAACAAGCAGTTTAATAACATAAAATTTTAGATTAAAGTGATCAAAATGAGTTCGGGTAAAGCTGGTATTACTTATTCCATTGAAATTCTCGGCAATATTGATGATATAAGCGTTCCCGTTTTACCCGTTCTTGAGAAAAAATATAAATTTACACTAAATGAAAACTATTTAGACCACAAACTCACTAAATGCTATGGCAAAATAGTAAATGTCCACTCATTCTTACTAAATAACGAGGAATTAACAAATACCCAGAAGTTGGATTACTGCAGCATGGAACGATATTTTATGAAAGCGTATCTCAAAGAAATGATGAAGAAAGTTTGAGTTACCAAAAATCCTTATTTTGAATGTTTACCCTAACGGGAGTTTAAAAACTCAATATAATCGCAATATAAAGATATGCTTTTTGCTGCGTCTCTTAACGAAAAAAAATACAAGATCCTTTCATTGTGGAGTGTTTTTTTGACCGTAGAAAACCGGTTTGCGAGCTCCGATGAGTCAGCAATGCTTGGTAGACAAAACATAAATGGCTTCTTTGTTGATTTTTGGATTTTAATCATCTGTTTAAACACGTGATTGTATATAAAGTGAGGCCATAAAGGAATTACGATAATATCGATATTTGGATCGTTTACGACAACCTTAATACAATTTACAAATACTTCTACGACGAAACCAAGTGCTCCTAAATCTACAGGGTTCCTCACATTTACGTTTTCATATGGAAGTATTTCACTAAGTTTCTTTTGAGAATCTAATGTTAATTCCGGAATTTTTAAATTGTGAAAATTGAATAGATCGGTTGTATTCACGCTAGAACCGCCCCCAGGAGTAATTATTCCTATATTTCTCCCCTGAGGGACATATTTTGGATATAATAATTCAAATGTCTTAATAGTGTTCCAAAATTCTTCGTTATCTTTAACTATAGTTGCACCGGTTTGCTTAGCCATTGAATGCCACAATCTTAAATCACTTACGATGGCGCCAGTGTGGGAAAACGCTGCTCTCGAGCCATCTTCAGTATAACCTCCTTTCCATATAATAACCGGTTTGTTTTTTGTAGTTTTTTTCAATTCTAAAAAGAATTCGTGGCCTGTAGCAGAACCGAACGACTCTAGATAGGCAGCAATTACTTGAGTTGTGGAATCTTTGTGATAGTGTTTCAGGAAGTCAACGCAATTCAGGTCGATTTGATTTCCAAATGAAACACCATACCTAAACCTAATATCTCTTTTATATCCTATATCGATTAACTGACTCATATGCCCTCCAGATTGAGACATGAAAGAGACTTGTCCAGGGGTATTCGTTTTTGCGCTGAACGAAAACGCCATACCATCAGCCGCATTAAATGGTCCCAAACAATTTGGACCAATTACTCTCGTATTTGATTTTGATAAAATTTGCTTTAATTCTTTTTCTAACTTTAATCCTACCGGATCTCCCGTTTCAGAAAACCCAGATGCAAACACAATTACCCAAGAAATATCCTTTTCTACGCATTCTTTTAAAACTTGCGGAATGTATTTAGTTTTCACAGAAATATACGCAGTATCTATTTGAACCGGAATATCTAAGACTGATTTATAGCATTCCCAATCGAGAATTTTATCGTATTTTGGATTTACGGGATAGAAAGTGTCTTTCCATTTCGAAGTTTTAAACGCGGATAAATACAACATAGCCCCAAAAGCAGATCCTTCGCTAGCTCCGATGAAGGCTATATTGATCGGGTGAAACAAGGTTTCGAACTTTTCAAAATCGAGATCTTTAACTGTCATTTAGTATTCATGTAAGAAAAAATATCAACCGATTTATTATTTTTGAAAATTTTGGTTGATTTAAGCTTTTACAAGTTTGTCTCAGTGTTTTACGACCAAAACCAGTTAGAAACTTGGAAAATTACGAATCTAAATCGTATTTCTTTTTTCCAAAAAACAGATCAGGATACACCGGCTCAAAATTCTCGTTAAACAATTTATGATTCCGCCATTTATTGTCTTTATCGTTCCAAATTAGGTTGGTCAAAGGGTTGTATGTCTCTAAAAATTTCAATCCCTTGAATGTGGATTTTATTAAATTCTTTCCATCAACCAAATCGTTTAAGATTAGATAGTGGTCAATTTCCATGTACTCAAAAAGCAAATCAAAAAGTTTTTCGAATTGATCGACTTGACAATCGGGGAAATATAGTTTAATCATTATGCCGTTCTCAAATTTCACTACCTCATCAAATCCATGAATGTAATATTCTCCTTCCATCTCGTAGATGAACCCTATGTTGAAAAAGCTAAAAATCTTAAGAATTGACTCGTTGTGTTCTTTTTTAACATCTGGTAAAATGATTGTAATCTCTTCCACAACATCTAAATTCTTTAAAGAAAGAAAAGGTTGGATCAATCCTTTTTTTAATAATTCAGTTATACTATTATTTATCTTAAAGTAACGTCTCGTTAAGTAGGATTTAAGATCTAACGATTTCCAGCTATATATCTGAGATAACGCTTTAAATTCAGATGAATTGGGACCAAAATAATTTGAACTGTTCAAATCACCAATGTTGAACTCCTTTAAATCAGGAATTTGGACTTTATAATCGGGATTAAACAATATATTTTGGAAATATATTTTAAATCTATTAGGGTCGAGATCCCAACCTTCTGAACTTAGATTGTAATTGAAATGTAATATCTGATAAACCTTTTTAGTGAAAAACAAACAGTATTCTGATACGATTTTTTTTGACTTGGTGAGCCAATTTATATATGGCGATATCCCAGGATTACGATACGGATAAATGTATTGGACCAAAAATGAATTAGAATTATCAATCTGTGCGGGATAGCTAATTGATTGGAATGCGTTACTCAGTAAAAGTTTGAAATCAATTTGATTAATATCGGTGGGATAAAAATAAAGTGAATACGGACTCAACCCGAAATCCTTAAATGAGGGAAGAAAATTGATAGCCTTAACATAATTTTTAAAAAAAAGCTCCTCTTGAGAGCGTTTAAATTTGTCAATGTTCAATATATTCTCTTCTAATTCCGTGCTGAACTCAAGGACACGATGTAAATTATTTATATCTAGATCAATATTTTCGCTTTTAATACGATCCTCAACTTGTTTAATCAAAGCTGTAATGTTTTTCTCTTCTAAATAAAATTTTTCGGGAGGTTTGTTTGGAAATTCAATAATTTTATTAGATATATCACCTAAAGTTTTTGTTAAAAAGATATAATATTGTTCAAAAAGGTCTTTGGTATAAAAGAACTCCTCGCGTTCAAAATCAAAAAAATCTTTTCTTGTAAATGCCTCGAAAAAACCACTCCAATAATATCTTTTAAAACTTATAATATTTTTTTTAAATAAAGTAAAAATTATTGTAAGTAGTAATTGTTTCTCCTCATTCCTTAAGTTAGGGCTATAAATTTCTATAAAAAAAAGCTCATCATGACTTTTTATATCTGAAATCTCGAGAATAATAATTTTTGGAAACAGAAATTTTAAATGGTTGAGTTTTTCTAATGTTTCAGAGTTACGCCTAATAATTAACACAGGAATATAGATATGAGGTGTATTTATGGTACTTAGAAGGATTGGCTGAATTATAGGGGGATCGTGATATATGAACTTATTTAAGATCGTGTCAAAAATCTGATTTGTTACATTATAATTCGTAAAATTTTCGTACGAATTTCTTAATTTTTCTTCTTTTGATTTATATATGTTTTCTAT
>SOKP01000065.1 GCA_004375715.1 Promethearchaeota archaeon
AATGAAAAATAAAAATTTATTTTGGATTTTCTTAATCGTTTTAGGCGGAATCTTTATGATCATTGGTTCAGCCATAGGAAGTGCATTTTTTTATCAATTTCTTTATACTAATCTTGCTGTACCTTACGTTGCTCCAGAATTTCTACCCTTGATTCAAGCTATACTAACGGTCTTAGAATACATTGCATTTTACGGAGGTTATTCTGTGTTAATAGGAGCATTCTTGATACTCATTAAACAGATTAGGATAGGTAAAATTATCGTAATGATTGCGACGAGCTTCGGAATGTTAGGATTAATAATATACGCATTAACATGGGCAGTGGGCTATTTTAGTATACCTCTGAATCCATCGTTACAATTAATTTTAGCTCAAATCTATAGCATCTTTACCTTCAATTCAGGAATGGCATTTGCAGGGACTGTAATTGCGGTTCTTGGACGGTACGGCATAAAGAGATCCGAGAAAATGGAAAAGACCAGTTCTACGAGCGACGAAAAAAGCAAAGATACAAAAAAAGGTGTTAAATTTTGCCCAAATTGTGGTGAGACACTTCCTCTTAAAGCAAACTTTTGTAATAAGTGTGGAAAAAATTTTTGATTAAATAATCTAATCCTTTCTTTTCTTTTTTATTGAAGTAACGGTAAATCAAACTAGTAGTAGTAGTTAAATTAAGAGCAATCCTTTAGGATAATTAATATAACCAATTACTAAGCTTTATATCTCAATTCTTATATATTTATATTTAGGATTGTTTTAAACTATTAAATTAGCTTTTTTCTTTCAAGAAAATGGAAATTGAAATTTTTGGTGGAGTGAACGAAATTGGAGGAAATAAAATCTTCATAAGTGTAGGAGATAAGAAATTCTTATTTGATTTTGGTTTATCTTTTGGTGATATGCAAAGGTATTATTCTGAATTTCTAAACCCTCGCAAACTTAATGGAATTATTGATTATTTGTACTTAGGTCTTATTCCTTCCATAAATAAGCTATATCGTAACGATTTCATTACCCCATTTTCTGATATTTTAAATTCAGAACCATATAAAATTATTACTACTAATGAAAACATTGTTAATGCTTTTTTTCTTACGCACGCCCATATGGATCATTATAAATTTGTGGGATTTCTCAAACAAAATACACCGATTTACTTAAATTGGATGTCAAAAACTATCATAGAGCATCTCACTGATACTTCAACTGACACTCTATCGCGAGAAGTTTTAAATTTTTATGAAATTTTTAAAATCGTACCAAAAAAAAGACAAAGTAATGACGGTGAAATTGAATATAAGAGAGCAACAAAATCCGATTACACACTCTCAGAAACGAAAAGACCGATAAAAACAATTAAGGATGGAAAGCCAATACATTTTAACTCTCCTAAGGGTGAGATTAAAATTACTCAATACCAAACAGATCACTCTATTCCAGGAGCAGGTTCATACATAGTTGAATACGACGGAAGAAGTATTATTTATACAGGAGATTTTAAAAGACATGGATTCCATTCCGATTGGGTGAATGATTTCATTACACATGCTCGAAACTCCAATCCCATAGCTATAATTACGGAAGGTACCAGAGTTCCTGATATTGAATCTTATAGGAAAGGAACTTATCACGATGAGGAACAATCTGAATATGATGTAAAAAGTCGGTCGAAAAGTATCATAAAGAATCATCCGGGATTAATCCTTGTGAGATTTCCATCCAGGAATCTTGATAGAATATTATTATATTACTCACTCGCTAAGAAATTCGATAGAAGGTTCGCAGTCAGCCCTAAGATATTCCATTTTATTGATAGCTTTAGAATGATCCTCGATATCATGGATGAAAATACTATACAACAATATTATAAAGACTACGAACTTCCCGATTATAGCGATAAAAACTTAGTAGTATATTTACCACGAAAAAGTTGGGGCAAATTCGAATCCGCAGATTATAAAGGATATCAAAATGACATTTTTAACATCGATAATTACATATCTTATAGGGACATCAAAGAAGAACCTGATAAATACTTACTTTATCTCGACGATTTTATGTTAAGTGAGTTGATTGATCTAAACCAAAAACCAGGAACAACGCTTTTTTTAAATTCAACTACAGATCCTTTTAGCGAAGAGATGAAAATTAAAGAAGAAAAGTTAGATGCGTGGCTTAAGAGGTTTAAAATTTCCAAAAGCGAGACAATTCATTCGTCTGGTCATTGTAGCGTAGATGAATTGATAGATTTTCTTCAAAGAATTGATGCCGAAAATATAATACCCGTACATACGGAACATCCCGAAACATTTCAAGAGTTTGGATTATCTGGAAAAGTAATTTTGCCAGAAAAAGGAAAAAAATATATATTTTAGGAAGAAAATAAACTAAGAAAATTTTAAAAAACCCTCCACATTACATTTAGGACATGGTGTTTTAAGCAATAATCGAAGTTTTTCGTCTTTAATAGGTGAATTGGGGAAATGAATCCATTCAAATCTTAATGTATTGCATTTTGAACAGCGAAAAGTTCCTGACTTATATTCGATCAAATTTCGAGCGATATCATAACTTATTTTAGTTTTATTGATTTTCTTATTGATCTCCTCTATATCCTTGAGATCTTGTTCATATATCTCCTCAGCATGCTGAGTTGTTGAGCTAAAACCCCTATCCCAAACTTCTTCTGCACATGAACTGCAGTATTGCTCATATGAATATGATTTAACGATTTTACCACAGTAAGCACATTTTTTGTTCCTATTGCTATTAGGTCGATTACTATTAATTTTGCTATTCTTCTTCTTAGCCATTAACAACGTCCCTCCTAATTTACTTCCAATTTTTGAATGTACTGAATATAATTTAAAATTTAGTAAGGACATAATATGACAAATTAAATATCCTCTGATTCAACAATATTTTTATTAAATTTCGCACTTGAATAATTATAACTATTCCAAAATTAAAAAGAGGATTTATT
>SOKP01000224.1 GCA_004375715.1 Promethearchaeota archaeon
TTCTGCTTCAACAGATTAATAATAAATTCCCTGATTTACCAAAGATTGCTTGTGGGGGTTTTGCTACTGGAGAGTCTTTAGCTGCGGCACTTTCGTTAGGTGCAGGAGCAGTAGCAATGGGATCAAGATTTATAGCTTCTAAACAGAGTGAATTTCATGAAAAATACAAAGCGTTAATTCCTCCTGGAAATCCGCAAGATACAGGGCTCTATACTGGTTCGTTCGGTCCTATTCGTTTGTATAAAAACGAATATGCATTATCGCATCCTGCGCCCAGCAGTAAAGAGGAAATGATCGCTTACGAAAACTCCATATCTCCAGAACAAAGAGCAAAAGATATGGGTGCCTATGACAGGGTATATAATGGGGATATTGAAACTGGAGCAGTTTTACTTGGTCAATCAATAGGAATTATTGATAGTATAGACGATGTCAATGATATTATTGAACGAACAATGAAAAAGGCTGAAACTGTTATTAGAAGAAATAGTTCCATGTTAAAATAAAAATTTAAGTAACAAACTTTATTATTTTTTTTTTATTCATGTACTTTCAATTAGAAGAACAGCGATAATAGAAGTTATTTTCTCAATATTAACACATATCTCTTTTTTTTACAATTTCTCGAAAAATTAGGAAATAGAGTTACTCGTAAAAAATTATGGAAATTGACAATTGATTACTATTCAATAAATTTATTTCCTTAACTTTCTATTATTGTTATGAATAAAAATAAATTGAAAACATTAGAATAAAATGAAAGTATATCTTGAAAAAGAAGTAGCTGAGGATTTAATTGGTTATAAATTGAGAAGTATTCAAGAAAATATTAAAAAAATATTAAAAAGATGGAATGAAACCGAATCGTTTACTTTTTTAGAGAAGGCAAAAAATGGCATATATTCTGAAGCGGAAAACGATGCGATTGATTTAAAACAACTATTACTTGAAGAAGATAAATTGAATAACCTAATAAATTCCTTTTAGATGAAGAATATTTTGACAGGTCTTGACAAGCTTAATGTTGCACGTAAAATTTTATTAGAAGATTTACTTCCAAAAATTAAAAATGAATATATCGATGACGAACGCCCGTTTTTAGAAATTTCTTTTTTTAAAGGATTAATTCTCTATATCCGTTATAACGATTATGAAGAGTATTCTTATCAATTAATCTTTTCACAGAAGCCACTTGACAGAATTCGTTATGATAATTATGATGATGTGTGGAATGTGAAATCTAATCCTCATCATTTTCATCCTAAGGGGGAAAAAACTGCTATTGAAAGCTCAATGAATGGAGATCCCAAACATGATATGATAATTCTTATAAAAGAGTTATTAATTGTCTTATAATCTCCAAAATTATAAGGGAGTTTGAATCCTTTTTTCATAAAAGATTAGAGTAAATTCAGATTGAAACCAATTATTCATGAAATGGAGATTTCATATTCTTCAATATTTATAATGTATTTACAGTTTAAATTTAATCTTAGGATTAGACAATTACGCAAGCATCATAATAAATAAAAAATTATAAAGTTAAAATAATTAAATAAATAGTTGTAGGAGAATGAAATGCTTACTATAGAATTTCCAGATGATTTAATTTCTTTATCATTGTATAATGTTTTCAATTCAAGGAAGGATGATAAGAAATTTATAAAACACGCAAAGGATTGGAATGCAAAAATCGTGCTTCACATCGAGCCATTCTATCCCGTGACAGTAATCTTCGAAGGTAGCAATATAAAGTTTGAAAGGAAAGAATATCCAGAACCAGACATGAAGGTTAAACTTCATATTAACACCATGCTAGATATCGCAAACGAGAGACTAAATCCCTTTTTTGCTATTGAAGAGGGACTAATGGAAATTGAAGGCTTGGGAGAAGATAGCGGAAAAATTATGCGGTTTTATAATATTTTTGTTGTCTCTATGCAGATGATCGCGCAAGACCCAAACGTGAACTATTACGAAGTAAATAAGGATACCAGGTGATATAATTCTTATGACAGCAACAAAACAGAGAAATGTATTTGAAAAAATTTCAAAAGATAGTGTTTATTCTAAATTGATCGAGATTTTTGGTGGCAATTATGTTACTAAAAAAGATGTTGATTTGTATCCATATTCTCAAGATATGACTGAGAACGAACCCCACATGCCCGATTTCGTTGTTATTCCTGAAAATAAAGAACAATTAGTAGAACTCGTTAAATTTTGTAACGAATATTCGATTCCAATAGTTCCTTATACTACGGGAAATAATGTTGGAGGGCTTACAATCCCTGATTATGGTGGTATCGTTGTAGACTTTGGAAAAAGGATGAATAAAATCTTACATGTAGATGACAACATGATGTATGCCCTCTTAGAACCCGGTGTTACCTTTGGTCAACTTAAAAAACACTTAGATGAGAATTTTCCAAGTCTAAGATACAGCTTCCCAAACGCGCCTCCTTACTCCGGCGTAGTTGGAAACGCCTTATTAAGCGGCATGACAAATTTGGCCGCAAAAATTGGCTCAATGGCAGATAGTATTAATGGTCTTGAGGTTATAACCGCTGATGGAATAGTAGCTCGAATCGGATCCTGCTTCTACGGAGAAGATAAAGCAAAAGACGATAGCTGGTGGTGTAAATATCCAATGCCAGACTTAATGGGTCTTTTTATAAATTTTCAAGGCATGACAGGCTTAATAACTAAATGTGCCGTTCAATTGTGGCCAAAAGAACCGATTGAAAAACCACAGCTCGTAGTCTTTTTTGGGCTAACCGATTTAGGACCTTTTTTGAGAGAGGTCGGAAGAGCAGATATTGTTAACGATGTAGCCGCATTTTCGGTGGAAGTTGCTAAAATGGAAGTTGGTATACCAGAACCCGTACGATATCCTGGAGAACCTTATTACACTGCAGTAATGCCTATGACTGCTAAAACTGAAAATCAAATGAATGCTAAGTTAGAAATCCTTAACGATA
>SOKP01000258.1 GCA_004375715.1 Promethearchaeota archaeon
TTAATTTGCAAGGTTTTAAGCTTCATTCTTGTGCTCATTAAATCCGCTTTAAGTATTTAACTATTAGTAATGATTTTCTGTTACAAACCAAGTCGCATATTGTATTAAAAGATAGTTTATAAATATTAAAAATATAAAAATATCAACAAGAATTTTCATTTAAAGATAATAGGAGATACAAATGGCTTTAGAATTAGTAGATTTATTACAAGGAAGTTTTAGCTTAATTTTTGTTTTGATTTCTCTTTATATTGGCTTCTCGATATTTTTTAAATACTTTAAATACAAATCAAGGCTTTATATTTTAGTTGGTATCTCATGGATTGGCGTTGCGAATCCGTGGTTTCCCGATTCTATAAGTTTCCTAATGAATGTATTCTTTCAACAATCGTTGGCTATTGAGTGGTATTTCATTATAGGAAATGCTTTTATCCCTCTTGCATTACTCGCCTGGTTAATCGCGTATACCGATATGAACAACAAGTCAAAACAGAAAATAGTTGTAATCCTAACTGTTGTAATTAGCATTATATTTGAAGTTGTATTCTTTGTACTTTTATTTACAGATATCAATCAAATTGGTGTAATAAACCCATTACGCCCATTTACTGTAGAATTTGGCCTATTTATCACAATATACTTATTACTTGTGATATTAATCATGGCAGGAACAGGGTTGAAATTTGCTCAAAATTCTCTCAAATCGGAAGATCGAGATGTGAAGTTAAAAGGAAAATTATTACGCGCAGCCTTTATTACTTTCGCTATAGCAGCAATATTAGATGCATTACTTGGCATGATATTCGCCGATCCGTCTGACCCGTTTTTAGCTGTTATGGTTGTTATAACTCGCGTTTTGTTAATCACCAGCGCAATTGAATTCTACGGTGGATTTATTCTTCCAAAGTGGATAAGTGTAATTTTTTCTAAAAACTGAATTTTTTCTTTTTTTTTAATACAAGAAGTGATGTTTTGAACGCAGCTGATGATTTAAGAAGAATTTCCTGATTATATTGCTTTTATGGAATTTTTCGATATATCAATTTCTGTTGGTGCTTTACCTTCTCCATAAACATGATAAAGAACTGTTCTACGAGCAGTTTCGTGAAAACTACGGTAAATATCTTTTTTCTGTTCATATAATGCACAAGAAGTATAAATTAATGGATTCCAGATATATAATTTATTATCTGGCTCGTACCATAATTTTTCATCTTTTAATATGATTTGGAAATCCTCTTCATCAATAACATCATCGAGATCTTGCTTGTTTAACATTACGATCATTGGAATTTCTTTTATCAACCTATCGTTTGCCATGTTCTTTAATTCTAGCAAAGATTCAACATTATCCTCTAAAAATTTAGTTCGAGAATCTACAACAAATATAACTGCATCTGTTTGGTCATCAGTTTTATCAAATATTTTTTTTCTTAGAGGAGTAAAGCCTTTTTGCCCTGCCACGGTATAAACTCTATAGTAGACTTTTTTTTGTTTTGTAGACTGAAAAAGACCACGATCAAAATACAAAGTCGCACCACTAGCTTTTTCAATTATTTGTAGTTCACCAATTGGAACAATGTCTTTTTTGCTTTCCTTTGTTATTCGATACAGCGTTTTCAGAATGGTAGTCTTTCCAGAAGCGCCCATACCCCAATAAACTATTTTTAAATAGATTTTTCCGTCTTTATAGATAACCATGCGATAAACTCCTTTGAAAAAAAATGTTAATAATGTTTGTCTAACTCTAATCTCTTATAATTAATAGTGATGTATTTGATAAATTATTTTTAAAACTTAAATATATTTATTGCAGTCCTTACCTAAATTGCATTGAGCAACAATAATACGCTTAAAACCTTTATAAAAATACAAAGCTTCGATTTTAATATTTATTTTTATAATCATTAAATCTTATAAAGAATAATGATTATAATCAATAAATCTCTCAAATAAGTTGAAAAATCTCAAATAACAATAAAGCATACTAAAAATATGGCTGATCACACCGAACTGGAATGGAACTGGGCATTCTATAAGGAATTAGTAGAAGATGTGGATGAAAATAAAAATATAATCCAATGTATTTCTTGTGGAAAATGTGTAGGCGATTGTCCTGCTGCTAAAGTATCCACATTCAATAGTAGAAAAATCATTCAAAAAGTTTTGCGTGGAGATAAGAGCGTATTGAAAGATTCAGATATCTGGCATTGCTACCTATGCGAAAGATGTAAGCGAGTATGCCCTAAAGAGAATATCAATATACCCTTGCTTATCATAAATCTAAGGAACGAGTCTTTTAAAAAAGGTTATGGTCCTCGTTATAATGATTTAAGGAAATACGTTGAGATGTCAGAAAGATTCCTAACTAAAGGGACAGTTTTAGAAGAACCACTGGGAGAAAATTTACCACAAGAGCGAATCGACGAATTAAACATAATATGCAATTTTGCGCGAATAAAATACGTATTTAAAGCAAGTAAAGAGCAAAAATCAAAAAGTAAAACATCTCAAGGAAAATAATGAATTTTAGTAGCTTAGCGTTAGATTTACGTGAAATTGAAAAGGAATACCCTGAAAGTCCTCTAGATTATTTCAAAGAAAAAAAATTGTGTTTGTTTAATGCGTGTTTAGAAAAGTATTTTCCAGGAGTACGGTGGGGATTTCAAGATCTATTAGATGAACTTCAGTTAGAATCAAGTACGTGTATTAATCAATCTTGCTGTAGCGGTACTTTTTTTCAGAGAAATCTTATAACTCGAGCTCAATTTTCAGCAATTAACGAAAGAAACCTTAGCGAAATGAATCAACAGGCAGAAATTGCCTTTTTTAGTTGTAATGGATGCTACAATTCCCTTCTTAGAGGAAGAGATTTTTTAAAAAACGCTGAAGTAAGAGTAAAAACTCAAGATATCTTAAATTCAGTTAGTAAAAACGTTGATGGGGAGAGATACCCCGGAATGTATAATATTTTAGAAAATCCTAAGCTAAAACTGGTCCACGATTTGGACTTTTTATATCTTATACGGAATGATGTTCTTAACACTTTAAAGTTCGATCTAAGGAACCTAAAAGTTGCTGTTCATTACGGTTGCCATTACTTAAATCTCTCGAGGGATAAAAAAACGCTAGGTAGCTATTTAGGTAGTAAAACCAAATTTGAGGAGCTCATTGAGCTTTTTGGGGGCGTTCCTGTTGATTACCAAGAAAGAGAGAGCTGCTGTGGCTGGGGTGCAAGTCAACTGTTAATAAATCCTCGGGAAGCTCTTAAAGTAACTTATAACAAGCTAAAAAGTGCAGAAAATGTAGGAGCGGATTTCCTTTTAATGCCATGTCCAACTTGCCTCTATACATTAAGTAAACCAGAATATAGAGATAATATCGAAAAATGGTTTGGCGAGAAGCTAGAAATTCCAACAATTCATCTTAACGAATTAATCTCCATTCTTAGGGGATGCGAAAAAGAACGTTGTATTTCTTTGACTCAAAAAACGCCTCGCCTTGAGGAAATTTTTGAGATTATTACTCAGCAGTAGTAAAAGAAAAAAAAAAAAATTTGATCACATTTCTTCGATTGCGTACCTTGGGCACGAATCTAAACACAACAAACATCCAATACATTTCTCATAGGAGAATTCTAACTTATAATCACCGTTAAAGTATAATGCTTCGGTCGGACATAGCGAGATACAAGCTCCGCAATCTATGCAGTTATCTAATACTATAACCCGCCCTTTCTTATTAACGATTACGTTATTTTTTTTTAACGATTCTGTTATAGTTCTGATTTTATCCTCCGGAACATCTAATAATAAGTTTACTCCATTTGAACCTGTTGAGAATTTTAATATGTTGAATGTAATATCAAACTTCAAAATTTCATTGATAATTTTAGAATAGTTATTAATATCTCTAACAATTCCAAACGGTAAGGTGCAGTTAATTATAGTCATTTTAACATCAACTCTTCCGAAGTAATAATTCCTACTACTTTTTTCTGTGCGGTTATAACAGGTAACGCTGAAATTTCATTAGTTTTCATTTTTCTTGCAGCGACATCAATAGGATCGTTGTCTGAGGTCGTAATAACTCGTTTTGTTATAATTTCATCAAGGTCCTTCTTATCTTCAGCAATTGCTTTGGTAATATCAAAACTCGTGACAATTCCTTTAAGGATATTGTCCCTGTCAATAATAACGATGTGATTTACATTATTCTTTATAATTTTTTCAGCAACTAACTTAATGTCACAGTCGTCGAAGCAGGTTTCTGCTTTTTTCTTCAAGTCTTTAACGAATTTTAATTCGGATGTAATTTTCATTGGTTTAAATACGGTATCAGTGGGTAACGTCTCCGCAGGCGGATTTAAGAAGAATTTTCCTTCCTTTATCCAATTCTTTAAGGTTTCCGCGATTTTTTTAGCGTGATAAAAGGATGATAAAGGAGAACATTTTACTTTTTTTCCATTCAATTCAACATAACCACTTTTCATCTCTTTATAACTAACTTGCCTTGGTTTAGGCCGATCTCGCCTTGGAACGCCATAATCAACGACATCAGTAAGAAGTTCAGAATCAGAGATCGCAGTTTTTTTCGCCAAGCCTTCGTTCAATATTGGAATTGCTATTCCTAATCCCACAAATAAAGATGTACCATATTTCTCGTAAGATACTCCTCTTAAATATTCGGGTGTCATTTGTTTTAAATCTCCTTTAACAAACAGAGTTCCAAATCTATTCCCCGGACTGTGTTGAGTGCCTTCCCCGATAATATAACCAATCCCTCCTCCAAGGAAAATTCTTGTTCCTATCCCAATAGTTTCATAATCAGGATCGTTGCTCAAAGGACTTAACGCGCCTGCGCCCGCAAAGTGTGCGTTTCCAAACTTCGGTAATAATTTACCCATATAAGTATAGAGTGTTTTGTCTGAACTATTGACAGCACACACATAACGTTGATACGCGTTCCTTGGATTTAGCAAGATCGCTTGATTAATCTCGTCAATCGTAAATTTCGTGTCTACTTCTGCCAAAGGATAGCAATCTGTCGTGTACGAATTTCCTCTCAATCTAATTTCCTTTCCTGAAACAAGATCTTCTATAACATGGCCTCCACCGTATTCAAACGGTCTTATGTCTGCCATCCTGGTGCACCCAATGTAGCAATCTACAGCTGCATTTCCGTGATAGGCATGAACATCGTTTAACCATAGATGTTCGAATTTAATGGGGGGATCAGAGTGCCCGAAATTTAAAAATGCACCGCTAGAACACATAGGTCCAAAAGTTCCCGTAGTAACTACATCAATATCTTCAGCTGCTACCCTAACTCCTCTCTCTTCCACTATTTTTACCATCTCTTCGGCCGTAACTACGACCACACTACCATTCTTAATTTTTTCGTTAATTTCACTATACGATTTAGTCAAATAATCACCAAGTTTCTATATTTCTAACCAAAAGAATAAAATTGATTATATGGATTAATTATATGCTATTTATAAATATTTATATTAGTAATATGCATTTACAACATATTTAATGCGAGAGAATAATATTAGTACTTTTTTGTCAGTTTAAAATGATTAAACAAGTTTTAAGCAATTTATAAAAAAAGAATGACTGCTTAAAGCAGTCAAAAAAATTGAAATAAAAGTCAAAAAAACAAATTGTCTTATGAGTAATAGTCCTCATCTATTTAAATGTTAAGTGTTACACACAATTGTAATATAAAATACTTAAATTATATACAAATGAATTTAATAACTCACAAAATCTTATTCACTACCTTTTTTTGAACACAGAATTCAATTGCTTCATTTCATTTGAGTATAACCAAATTTTTTCTACACGGTTAGAACACACCAAATGGGAAGCGATTTCCACTCCTTTTTCCTCCCTTTCATTTAAAACAGTAAATTTTAAATATTGAAAAATGGTTAATAATAAATTGTTCCCAAATAAAGTCTATTTAAACTTTTTGGAAATGTGCGAAACATTCTAAAATGTTGAAAAACACTCAGAATATCGCGAACAAAATAAAAACTAACTTTATATTACAAACTAAAAAAATTGAAATAAAAAAATAAAAAACAAATTGGAGACAAAAAATAATGAATAATAGAAAATTATCAATAACAATATTACTGGTACTGAGTCTTAGTGTTGTTGGCTTTTTTGGTTTTATCAATTTAGCAGCAGCAAAACCTGAATCTGGAGTACATCCTCTCGAAGAAATGGCCTTAATGGATCTTACTCATGAAAATTTTGTTGATAGGGATTTATCAGAAGTAACTGGAGTTAATCCTTCTAACACTCCTCTTGATGTCGGTGATGAAGTAAATGTTACATGTTCAGATGATGGCCTTGGAATAGACTATGAACAAACATTTGTTACGGTATTTGAAGGTACCCACTCACTAATCCTAATCGAAAAGGAAGCTTATGACAATTACGATCCGGTAACCTATGAGTATGTCTTCCCAAATCCTGCTCATATCTGGCGTGATGAGGATCGTATTTCGACTGCCGATTTAGCCTATATGGCAGACGAGTTCGATGAAACAATATATCCAACTGTTACAACGATATATGGTGAACCACTACCGCGTGGAGATGATGGTCAACAGGTATGGATTCTTATTTTCAATATCCGTGATAATACTTATTACCCCACACCTCCTGGAGACCCCGCACCAACTTCGTATATCGCAGGTTACTTCTCCTCTTCAACTAATGCTGAAAAAGATGCTAATATCATCCACATAGACACCTATAACTGGCAAGATCGAGTTGGTCCTGGTGTAGATCGCCCTTATCTCTATGAAGGAGTTATTGCTCATGAATTCGAGCATTTAGTTCATTTTGATATTGATTCTGATGAACCTTCTTGGGTAGACGAAGGTTTAGCTGATTTAGCTGGTTTTTTCTGTGGATATGGTCATTCTGAAAGTCATATTGCCTATTACATGATATACCATCCTTTTACCGCCCTTACCTTCTGGGGAGGCGGTTTAGAAGATTATGGTGCAAGTTATTTGTTCCAACTCTATTTGTACGAGAAGTTTGGAGGCGCTGATTTCACCAGTGCTTTAGTCCAGGAACAAGAAAATGGTATTAAAGGAATAGAGAATACTTTAGCCACACTTGGATATACCGAAACGTTTGACGAGATTTTCGATGCTTGGACAATAGCCAATTATCTTGATGATCCCGAAGGCGGTATCTATGGGTATGATACTCTAAATATAGGTACAGTTGATAGTTGGGGATATTCAATAGAATGGGCGTTGGAAAATTTCTGGGTTGGGGGTCCATTTGAAGCACCAACAGGATTTTACTCAAGTTGGATGTTTGGTACTCAACAACCATATTTACCCACTTATTATCGTTTTGGTGGTCCTGAAACTTTAAGCGTAGCATTAGATGGAGATGAATTAGCTGGACCTGGACCATATGGAGGATCTGGATATTGTTGGTATTCTGATGTAAGGGCGTGGGGATGGCGAAGCTTTTCCCATACCTTCAATTTAATGGGTTATGCAGATATCAGTCTCGATTTTTACACTTATTTTGAGATAGAAGACGATTGGGATTATGGCTACGTAGAAGTATTCGTCCATGGCGCTGATAGTGATCCTGGTGAATGGTATACATTAAATAACGTTTCAGGTACTGTAGGTACTGTAGATTATATTGCTCATGAACAAGATAATCCTAATACTCCTACTGGTCGAGAGCCAACTGATTACTTAGCTGCTGGGCGCTGGCATGCTTTTACTGGAAATAGTGGTGGTTGGGTTCCCATTTCTATGGATCTAACTCCTTTTGCTGGACATGTAATTGATCTTTACTTTACCACCTGGCAAGATGGCGCATTTACCTTGCAAATGATGTACGTTGACAATATAAATATTACAGCTGATGGATTTGAGTTAATTTTTGATGATGTTGATGAATTCATCACAACTTGGGATTCAACCCCGAATTACGAGGGAGGAGGTAGTTGGAGCATTTTTGATGGTTATGAGGATAACAATTGGCAAGCAACACTCATTGAAACTCTATGGCAACCAACTAAGCGATATCCTCATGATCAGAATTGGAATGCACGTAAATTATTAAATGAAGTACATATGGTTATGTATCCTGCGACTCAATCAGGAGAAATAACTGGAATTAGAGAAACTCCTGTAAAATCACGTCGTACACAAGTTTTAATAGTTAGCAATCGAGCTGATCACATACTACCAGCAGATTATTGGGTTGAATTTACATTTGCATTTGCATAAATTTTAAAATACATAATTAAAATCTTTTTTTTTTTTAAATTCTTTTATTTATCGATAGAATTCTATTCTAATTACATTCTTTAATTATTAATAGTGAGAAATATTGATTGCACTACAGAATAATTTTTATTTATTTAACATTTTTTAGAATTATTCTAATAAATTTGGTATTTTTATGGAAGATAACTCCACTTTTAAATTAAAAAAAATAATAGCCAACATCTTATTAATTTTAACCACTGTACTGTGGGGCACATCTTTCATAATAACTAAAAATCTCACTCAAGAAGTTCCCATTTTCTTATACCTTGGCATAAGGTTTTCGATAGCGATTATTGGATTTATTCCCTATTTTATTCGAATAAAAAGATTGAATAAAAAAATTCTCTTATTTGGAACCTTGACGGGATTAATGTATTACTTTGCAATCGTGTTTCAAACTCTCGGTATTCAAACAACTACAGCTGGTAAGGCGGCGTTTATTACGGGGCTAAGTACTATTATGGTGCCTTTTATCACTTGGTTAGGTTTCAGAAAAGCCATCAAGAGGAAAGTTTGGCTTGCCGTAGTTATATCTATTAGTGGCATGGTATTATTGTTATTGGAAGGAGAGGCAAATATCATATTTGGAGATTTTTTAGTCCTGTTTTGTGCTGTTCTGTACGCCATTTTTATCGTTTTAAACGATAAATACGTTCGGATTGTAGATGTGTATTTGTATTCCATGGTTCAATTAATTGTGATTACCGTTTTAAGTTTCGGGGGCTCGTTTTTACTCAATGAAACGTACGATCTAACGAATATTAGTTTGCCTTTTTGGTTAGTATTTATTTATATGGGCTTAGCAGTAACTTCAGGAACCTTTATCTTTCAAAATTGGAGCCAACAACACCAGGGACCAACTCAAACGGCAATAATCTTCACTTTAGAGCCCGTATTTGCCGTAATTTTCGCGTCATTCGTTTTTGGAAGCGAAACTATGACACCATACGGCTGGATTGGGTGCTTATTGGTCTTTAGCGCCATTTTAATTACCGTTTTAAAAACCACTAAAGAGAAAAAAAATGAACTTCGACTGATTGATTAATGATCGGCGAAATGCTCATTTATGATTAAACAATATTAATTCGATTTAAATTAGGATATAATCGTTCGTATCCAATGAAATTAAAAAATTCGCTGATTTTAGCAATATTTAACTAAAAATCTCATCAATTTTCCTTAAAAATAAATTTATTAACAATTAACCTATTAATTTAACAAAATTGATGTATTTATTCTGAGAACTATTTTTTTCGACGGAAATAAAATACACATGCATTAAGAACTCTTCAAAAATCTATTCTCGAAAGGGCTATTAACATTGGAAAGTGTTGAAAGTAAAAAATTGCATATTTGTGAAAAATGTGGTAATGTTATGGCTAATAGGGTGCTTAAAAGAGATTTGGATAATAAATCAACACATTTAGAAAGAATTCTTCAATGTATTGTTTGTAGACATTGGATTCCCTTAAGTTAATTCATTTTTTATTTTGAAGTTAAAATAATTTAACGCGTTATTTAACCGTACAAGAGCATGTAGTCCTCACTTAGGGTTTAAAGTAGATGTTTTATATAACAAGTTAACGAATATTGATTATGAATGATATTATTGAAATGCCAGAAGAACACGTTTCAGTCAAAATAAAATTAAGTTACAGCATTGGAGGCTTGGCAAATGGCTTGTTAAACGGACTTGTGTTTGGTAATCTTACTTTTTTTTACCAAGTCAAACTTGGCGCCAATGCGGGCTTACTAGCGATTGGGTGGTTGATCTTTGCGATTTGGAATACCTTAAACGATCCGATAGTGTCCTACTTTGTTGATAATACTAGAACTAAGATAGGTAGAAGAATCCCTTATATTCGTTACGGTTCGATTTTCTATGGTTTAGCGTTCATCTTTTGCTGGTTTCCGATATCGCCCTTGGATAACGAAATTGGTCTTTTTATTAACTTTCTAGCGGCGTTGTTTATACTTGATACAATGTTTACTATTGTAGGAGTGTGCTTTTTTTCGCTCCCGAATGAAATTGCCGTAACCGCTAAGCAACGAGCTAGTTTAGGGGTATATAGTGCTGTTGTAGGTTTTATTAACTTAGTTCTTGGATTAGCAATACCGATAATCTTGCTTACGGGACAAGAGGGGACTCACCCGTTGTTCGGTCCAGTGATAATAATTATTGGTTTAGGAAGTTCCTTAATCTTATTTGTAACATCCTTTGGGATCAAAGAAAACATGTTTGCTCAACTCCAAGAGCACGAGGGCTTTATAGAAGGATTGAGATTAACGTTGAAAAATAAACCTTTCTGGATATTTATGATCCCTGCTTTTCTAATCGGAATTGTCATGCCAATATTTGCTACAGGCATCCTCTATTACATCGACTATATTATTTCTGGTCAAACTCCGATCTTTGTTCTATTAGCAATCTTAATAGGGATAGTTTTGGGGATGGTCCTAAACCTAAAAAAAATTGCAATTTGGCAACCAAAGAAGACGATGATCATAAACGCGCTTTTAATTGCTATAGGATTTACTATCTTGTTTTTTGTTGGGAGCAACGCTATACTAGCAGCAATTCCCTTTTTAATTGTTGGAATTGGATATGCGGGAGGTATGGTTGCAATTCCCGTCCTAATGGGAGATGCGATTGATAACGACGAACTCATCACTGGAAAGCGTAGAGAGGCAATCTACGGAGGTGTAAACGCAATCGTAACAAAACCGGCGATATCCATTGCTAACTTTATATTCCTCGCAGTCATTGCTGCTTTTGGTTTTGTAGTTCCTACGGGTGTTATCCAACCGCAAACAGACATGGCATTAATCGGGCTTTTATTCGCATTTTGTATTATTCCGGCTCTACTTCTAGTTTTAGCCGCTTTAGCATTAAGATGGTATCCCCTGGATGGTCCCGAATGGCGAGAGAAGAAAAGATATATCATGGAACTCCATGAAGAGAAGGAGAAAAAGTATCATCAATCTCTTTCTGATAACAAAAAGTCTAAAGTCTAAAATCTCAAACTAACAATCATTTTTTTCATCTTTTTTCTTGAAAAGTTTCCTCTTTTTCGTTATAGAGCTCAATCTAATGAGGATAAGTCCCGTTTAGCTTTAATAATCACATGCAGCGATCGAAGAGAAGAGAAAGGAAGGGAACGACCTATTTGGGCAAAAATTATTAAACAGGGAGAGAATTAAACTCAGTGAGCTTAATAGAGGGCGAAATCCAATGTTAGCTCAAATTATCGTGTTAAATTTCCCTTCTTATAAATATATATGATTATGCGTTTTAAAATACTCGCATTATAAATTAAAAACATACAAATATCAATAACGAGTTTTATAAAAAACTCGAAATTTTAAGTTTAGAGCCGTCTTCTGCAGCAACTATTGTTTTAATATTGGTCTCTTCCCGTAATTTTGCGATTTGGCTTGGGATATAATTTTTTGGGGAAAAAGGGCTATCCATGTAGCTTCCAAAATGAGTAATTAGCAGACCTTTTAGCGGAGGAGTAATTTTATTTAAATAGGGGATAACCTCGTCTGTGCAAACATGCCGCCGACATTGGATAGAGTCCGGTCTTAGTAAATTTAACACCAATACATCTACACCAGCAAATTGTTTCGAGAACCCGTCAAAAACTTTTGTATCGCTGGAAAATGCGATCGAATAATCTTCTAGCTTTAATATAACTCCAAAACCTTCAGCTTTCGAGTGAACAGTTTTAGTGCCAACAATTTCAACCCCTTTAAAATCAACCTTTTCGCCCTGTGTAAAGGGAATTATATGTTCTAGCATGGTTTGGTGGTAATTTGGTACGAAAGTTAAAACTTCTTCGGTTGTTATAAGAGTTCCTTTTTTAAAATAATTGTAATTTCTATCGTGGAGTTGTTCTCTAGATGCTTCAATTACAGCGCATAGGTCGTTAAAATGATCAATATGCATGTGAGTAACAATAAAAAGCTCTGTTTTTGTAGGGTCTTCTTTGTATTGATTGATTCGAACTATAGCACCGGGTCCGGGATCGATATGAGCTTGAGTTCCGTTGAATTTATAAAGAATACCCCCTGTAGCCCTATATTGCGTTCTAATGTGGTGTCGTCCACCTCCAGAGCCTAATATCACTAATTCGTCATTCATAGTTCAGTTCAAAAATAAAAAGTTAGTAGATTAACTTTATTTCTAATATTTATGTTTTTTCATCAATTCTTCAACCATCACATCAAAGACTTTCTCGATATTAATTCCGGTTTTAGAAGAAGTCTTTATATAGTCAATCATATGAAATGTATTCTTTATACTTTTTGCTGATTCATCATCAACAGCAATAAATTCCTCCAGATCAAGTTTTGTCCCGACGAGTAATATCGGAAGATCAAGGTCGTGCATTCTAACTATATTTACCCAATTTAAAATGTGATCGATTTTTGGCATCGTTGTAAGATCAAACAGCAAAAGCGCTCCTTTTGCCCCCATTATAAAGGCTTCCAATAAGTGTCGAAAACGTTCTTGACCTCCCAAATCCCAAATTTGAAGCGTACAATTTCCGATATTTTCATACATTACCTGTTTAATGAAGAAATCGACTCCCACAGTTGCAATGCTAGAAGCGTCAAAGGTACCATCTACAAATTTTCTGAGTAGCGTGGTTTTGCCAACAGCACCATCTCCGCCCACCAAAATCTTAAATACGAAGTTCCTCATTCTGTATCGGGTATTATTTGTTGAACTGTAGGTTCTATGTCTTTTAAATAATAAAAAGACTCCCACAGTAACCTTTATCTATCTTATCTAACTTAAAATACAATTAATATTTATAGATAATCTAGTACAATATTTATTTTATTGTTGCTTCAAGATTTTTAAGTACAAATCATTTACATCATAATATGTAGGTTACCAGATTGGTATCCAGAGGGTAGAGTAATATAGTACCAAATTGATTCCAATCAATTTGGAGCAAAACTTAAACTTGTCAGAAATTAAGATTAAGGTTTTGCAAATAATTAATAAGATTGATCAGCATATTTACAATGTTTATAATATTGATGTCACATCTCAGAATACAATAGAATCCTTAATAACTTCAAATTATTTTAAACAAATTTAATTTGTTTAAATTTTGTATAAAATTAAAAAAATAAGAAAAATGCAAATAAGGCTCATTCTAAATACAAAAAAGCAAAGAAAAGAGTCAAAAATCAAAATAAAAGAAATAAAGATCAAAAAACCTAAATCTATAAATTATTATTTCACTTTCTCAAAAACACCTAATCTAATTATCTGCAGCTAATTACATTATATAAATAAATTATATAAGTTTAAAATTAAGGATAATTTCTTTCAAAAATGACATGGCTTCTCGGCTAACATCTTTTTTCAGAGAATTTTCTTTTTTAAAAGCCTTGTATTCTTCCCTCTTAACTTTTTTTCTTGACATTTTTTTCTTCATAATACTATCGTTAGCCATTAATTCAATCTTTTGATTTCTTAAGTAAAAGAAATATTCTTCAGCGACTATCCTTATTCTCCTTAAACTTTTTTCATAGCCATCTAATTGACTTTTATAATAATTGAAAGTAATCAAACGAGTATTGATGTCTATTTCCTTTCTTTTAAACGATTTATTCAATTCTAATATGTAATTATTTATGCTTTGGATTTGAGATTTGATTTTAAAGAAATTGTAAGGCTCCCTGATTTGAGAATTGACTTTTTTAAGTTTCTGTTTTATTTCATTAGATATAAATTTTAACGCTTTAAACTGCGTGGAAACTTCCTCTTCAGTACTTCGCTTAGCCTTTTTTTTCAGTTTCTTTAACTTCTTCTTAATCTCATTTTGCTGCTTTTTTAAGTTGTATAGCTCGAACAATAAATCAAGCTGGTTAAAATACTCATCATCTGTCAATATTTCTGTGCTTGGATAGGTTTTATTCTCAATCATAAAATCACCTACTTTTTTTTTAATAAATTTGTTGTAACTTCAGCTTATTTAAATAAAAAAAATAAAAATTTTGAAGTTTAATCCTCCTCACCACTAAAAATATCGTTAAAAGGATTGCCTTTGCCTTTATTTCCAGTATTTTTGATCTCTAATTCCACTTTCATTGGTGAATGCTTTCTTTTCCGCCTGAATATGGCCCTAATAACTCTAAAAGCAATATATCCTGAAACCCCATAAATCACAAATGGAATTAAAAGACTTATTATAAACACAAGAATTGTTCCTATAGTTGGATTTGGAAGATTAATGGGATCAGGTGTCGGCTCTGGATCAGGTATCGGCTCTTCTGAAGAACTAATCGTGTGTTGATACAGCGTTATTCCATTGGGGTGGTATTCATCGATAAGAATAATATCAAAGGAGTATTTAAAGTCCTTTTCAGGTTCGAAGTATAGCGTAAAACAGGAATGGTCGTAATTATCAACTCTATCAAACAGTTGAGTATCAAAATATATGTCGTTTTTGTAAATTTTTGCTTGAACTCTAGAGTTTTCAGCTGGATTGAACCCAGACGCAAATTCGTAGGAAACATTTAATTCAAAGTTTACAGAATTGTTGTTAGTAGCAATTTTCAGACCGTGACTATGAAAATTGTAAGATGTCAGAAAACTGACATAAGATTGTCCTATTTCTTTTATGTAGTCGTAAACACGTATAATTCCTTCGACTTTAGGGTAATTTGACGGGCTTTCTGAGACAAGAAAATCCACATAATAGTTAAATTCTGTCTGTTTTTCAAGGTTTAATACTCCTAGTTGAGGACTTTCAAAAACAACTGATATTTGGTTTCCAAAATCCGTTAGAATCATGTTCCTAAAGGATGCTGTAATGCTATTCACCTGCCCTAATAAAATTTCTTGATTGTACTCACAATTAACTTGGAGATCGTCATTAAGAGCCATATCAACCACTCGGAAGAAATTTACTTGCTCGATTCGGGAAGTATTAAGATCGGAATAATATTCTTTGAACTCATTGGAGTATAAATCCTGAACAAGAGCGTTTGTGTAACTACAATTGAACTCAACTTGGAGATCAAGAATTTCGGATATCTTATACTGATAATAGAGAATTTTTAGGTTTGGCGTATCAATGTTTTGGTAAATAAAATTACGTATTTTTTGACTATTTAAATCATATAGTCCTAGTTCTTTAAGTAAATACACCATGTAGTAGGTATTTTCTGTCAATGACTCGATATCAGGACAATACTGAGGGTTAAAATGGGTGACTGTCTCGGATTCGTATACATTACTTTTGACATACTGGTATAGAGCTGTTTTGTTAAATGAAAGCGATTCTATAGCTCCTAAATTTAGGTGATTAGCAAGGAGTTTTAGTAGTTTCATCGCATAAAAGCTATATTCAAAAGAAATATATCCTGTTTGATATTCTTGAGGTATTGAAATAGGAAAAGGTAGGAACGCTCCATGAAATTCGTTCCCAATTGATTGAAATTGAGAATCTAACACGGCGTTAAGCGCTTTATCTAAATCGTATAAATAACCAAGGTCGTTTAATTTGAAGATTTTTTTTAAACTGTCAAGTGCCAAATAAGTGCTCTTGTGACTGCTTAAGAAATTCAGACCATCTGAATCGTTCAGTTTGCCGTATTTATAGTATTCTATCGGGTAGGATCTAAATCCAATTATGTTTGGATCCAATGCCGTACTAGCATATATTTGAATGTGGCCTCTATAATGGTCGAACACGCAAGATCGTTTTATAAGCTCGTATAATCCTGAGATATCTAAATCACCAATTCTTCCTTTTTGATAAAAGGAGTTCACTACAGAATTAATTGTTTCCAACGACATGTAATCGTTAGAAAGGAGCGAATAACCCCGTTCTTGTTCGTAATAAGTTAGTGAGTTCGCTATTTCTTCTTTTTCTGGTTCTGTTAACTGCGAAATTTCTCCTATTTCTTTTAAACTTCGGATTATTTGGAATGTGTCGATAAGCTCGTGGTATTTGTACACCGTGGAACGATCCCAATTACCTAAAGAATTTCTGTTGTTCATTATAAATTGAAGGACTTCCGTTCGACTAAAGTTGGAAAATCCCGTAATATCCGACAATTCAAGCCCTATAGGTGTCGCTACTATATCTAAAGCGTTAGAGATGTCGCTCACCTGAAATTTAAACTCTTGTTCGTCGTAGATTACATTGAGAAATGTATGAAATTCATGTGTCCTTATTGTATCAACTAAATCTATTATATGTAAGCTTTTTACTGCGTAATAGGAGGATAATAGATTCGGTTCGAATAGTGGTGAGCCAAGAGTATCTAAGGTGAGATCCTTATCGTTAAGAAAGCTTCCAAAAAACCAATCGTATCCGTTGATAGTTTGTAAGGAATTTATAAAGGGCACTATTTTGTTTAGATAAAAACCGTAACCCGGCCAGTCATCGATAAAGAGATTTAACGTGCTCAAGGCAAAAAAAGTGTTGTCCATCGTAGCAATCTTAAATTCACTCACTAATTCGTCATCATAAGGTTGTCCGATAAAACCATTTTCATCGTCTTCAGGATTCAAACAGCTCCAGATAAAACTAGTAGATACTTGTGTGTTTATTAAATCCAATCTACCTAAAATATCCAAAGATAGGACCGCATAACAATGGATTTCAAGCATCGAACTTAAAGGATAATACATCTGAGGAAAGTTCATGTTTAGATACCGATGGGTATACTCATCTATAAATATGTGTAAATCCTCAGAATAATGATCCAAGATGTAATCTATTATTTTGGTCTGGTTTATATAATCTAACTTGCCGAGTGCTTCAAGTATATAGAGAGCATAGTATGTCGCCTGTAAGGAAGACTCGTAAATCTGTGGAAAATACCCTAAATTGTCAAAGTCGTTGAGTTTTCTTTCGAAAATTGCTTCAATGTCATCTCCATTGTCAATAGACGAGACTTTTGGGAGTAATTTGTTGATTTCATCATGATTTACCTTAAAATATTCTCGATCGTTTGCAACAAACTTATTCTCAATCATTGAAAAGTGTGGCGTCGAAAATATACCAATGAAAAAAACCATAATTATAATTGTTTCTATTGTTTCTTTTTTAATTTTAAAATCACCTTTTTTTGGTAGGAAATTTATTTTAATTATAAATCAGCCCTCCTTATTTAAACAAAAAATGCGTTTTGCATTTCACCCTCATTTTTTTCTTTATAAAGAATAGTTTTTTAAACCCCCATAAAGTTTGATTTACCGTTAAGGTCCAAGTAAAGGTAAGTTAATTAAAAAGTGAAAAAAGAATGGTTGAAAACAAAACCAGAAAGATTGAAAGAGATGAAATTATAGTATGTGGAGTATGCAATAATGCAATTCCAAAAGATTATCTTGAAAATAGTCTAGGAGGAATAAAAAATTTCTATTGTCAATATTGTGGTGTGCCATTAAACCTCACACATAATCCAATCAATAATAATGTATCTGGTAGGGACCCTATTATCTCCACTAATACCCAAAAAGAGACAAATTTAACAAATATTAAAAAAAATGGAGAAGAAAACGATTTTGCATTGAGTTACTCAAATATAACAAACGCTATACGAAGTTACATTTTTCAGCTGATTTACCAGTTTTTAAAAAACACTCCTTTCACCCTTAAAAAAATACAGAGTAAAAAAGAATTGAAATCTTCGCATATAAATATAATACTCAAAAAACTTTGGAAAGAATTAAAAGATTTAAATCCAAATGATTTAGCTAATCAAGAATTGGTAAGCTCAAAACGAAGAATTAAGAATTACTTTGAAGAATTTCAATCATCACTGCGACCTTATAAAAAATTTCGAAAAATTAATTTTGCTCTTTTTGCAGAAAACATTGAATTTGTTTTTGGGTTAATTTTAGGAGATTATGAATTCTCGAACCTTACAACCTCTAAAAAACGGATCGTACTTGATTTAAAAAAGAGCTTTGGATTTAAATCAGATACAGCTACAACAAATTCATTTACTTACTCCATCTCATTAGTCGTAAGTAAAATGGTTCGCAGTATACTTAATCAATATCATATAACGGAAGGGAACGATAATAAATTAGCATTCGATGAAATAATTGGTTATGTAATTGATTATATTGTCAATAACAAAATTAAATCATCTGATTTAAGTGAATTTAACAACTCCAAAAAAAAGAAGTTTTATACTACACTGGAAAAATTAATCAAAAATGTTAAAACTGACTGGATATGTCGTAAAAGCTTTGAAGACCACATATATAAGTTGATTTTAATCGTCAATTCCTTAATAGGTGATGTAGATTATTCATCCCGTCTTTTTGGTCTTGAACGGCTTATTTTTCAAGGATTAACACAATCAGCTCTCTTTGAAAAAGACCAGGATTTCTCTCCTCATTTTAAACTTAATTTAACTCTGATTTTATGTCGAGCTATATTCCTAAAAATAAAGAATTTCCCTGATATAACCAAATTAAACTCTCAACCCGCAAAATTGAGCATTACAGATAAAAACATAATTAAAAATTCTATTACGGACGAAATTACAGCAGGCAAGAAAATCAACTCTCAAATTTTGAAGAAGTTTTATAAGCTCTCGCTAGAAGAATTTCAAACCTACTACGAAAAATTACAAAATAAATTAGCTTCGGATTTGATTTATGTGGAGAGTTTTCGTGAGTACCTCAGTGACCTCGTAAGACTTGTGTTAAATATCGTACAATCTATTTCAAAAAAATCTCATCTTACTAAACTCGAACTCGCTGTAATAAAAGATTTAGCGAATTATAATTTTGAATGGTTTAATAAAAAACATGAAAGGACTTATTTCTATTACCCCTTACAAAATGTTCCTGATAAATCCGCTATTTATAACACTCTAGAATTAATTGAAGATTTGAAAATTGAAATACAACAATTTTCCGAAGAATTAGCGATTTTGTTTCCAGATAGGTTAATGACTGAAGTTCGTAATATATATTCGCATGAATGGCTTTCTCAATTGTGGGGTAAAGGATGTACTTATGTTAGAAAGAGTATAATCAGGAAAGCTAAAGCTCATACAGACTTTAGAGTTAAAGAAGAAGAATTATTGCGATTGCGAGAAAAATTGGAGGAAAAATTGGGCGTAAAAACACTTGGATGTCTTAATATTATTAGAAAATATATAGGTAACGAAATATATACGCTTCAATTCGTGGACTTATTGGAAAAAGAGTTAGGAAGAGTTTCGGGCGAAATTAAGGTTACTGACGAAGAACTTAGCTTGATTCTTGCCGGCAATCACTCTTTTATTAAATCTATTAAAGGAAAAATTAGGAATCCCTCTCACTCCAATTACAACCCCCATTACAAATTTTCAAAAGAACGATTGTACGAATTTAAGGACTTTCTTTTTGAAATTTTTGGAGATCGCGTTAAAAAGAGTTCCGAACTGCTTGAAAGATTCGAGCGTTTAAACCCTGATTTAAAAGAATATTCACTACAACAATATACGATTACAGAGCCTAATTACTTTCAAAATATTAAAGAAAAAATATACGCATCTTATTGGTTTGGTTTCTTGCGCGCTGACGGCTCTCGGGCTGGAGATCCTTATAGAGTCACTTTTGCGCTCGCAGAAAAAGATAAAGATAGCGTGGAAGATTTTGCTAAAGCCGTTGGATTTCCATTGGACCGTATTTCTCCCCGTACACGCTACCAACGGTATAAAGGGAAATTAAAAACTTACAAAAGTCTTACAGTTCAATTCAGATGTCGACCAATGGCGAAAGATATTGACGATCTAGGATTTCAAAGCTCCAAAGCTGAACAAAAATATGTTCCAAGTTATGTAGTGGAGAGTCTCAAGGAGGCAAAAAAAATTGCAAAGCAAACAAAGGCAGGTTGGTGGCTAACTACGCCCGGTAAACTCGCTTTAGCGTTTCTACTTGGTTATTACGACGGCGATGGAGAATATCTAGGGGGTAGGACAGCAAAAATTTATTCGTCAAGTAGGTCATTTTTAGAACACATTACAGAACTGTTCGGTATAAAAAACAAAGTTTACCCTGAAACGAAACCTGGAGAGGAAGCTTGGGCGTTTGATCGCCAATACATATCTAAAGGTTTATGGGCGGTTTATTTAGGTCCCGATGTGTTCGATATGATGATGAGTTCTTACGAAAAGAGCATGAAAAGGAAGCGCCTATTGTATTCCGCAGAGTAACTAAATTTATTGGGTGATTAGACTTAAATACAATTAGTTTTTTTAATTTTATTGTAATGCTGATCAAAAGCGATTACGCGACTCCTTTAAGAAAAGAAGACTTTCTTTAAGCTTATAAATTATGATAAGTTAATACATCTGTGTAATTTAAAAATTAATCCTAATAACCTATTTATTATTAATAATACAAATTTGCCCTTTTATTTTATTATATCCAAATTTAGCTAAGTCTTCAAATCATTAGTTAAAATTTCATCGATTTCATTCAAAATCGGTGCTAAATCCTTGCTAAGAATTGATTGAATTTTATTTTTTGATATAGTATGATTGTTTATCCTTTTTAAATCAAGGGTAGAGGTTTCAGATATTTTATGAGCCTTCTTTGCTAATTCCGCAAGCTTTCTATGATTTGCGTTATTCTCGTCATATATTTTTATTGGAATCTCAAACGGGATTTTAAAAATATGCCTTGAACTCTTCTTAATCTGAACTTGTTTTGTCATTAAAGGTGAATTTAGAATTGCTGACAGGTAATACGCTTCTTTTATATTGCTGGTTGAATAAAAGCTTAAATCTCCAGTAATAAGAAAATCTCCTTGAACAACTGCGGAATTAACAACTGATCCCGAATTATTATAAACTACTTTTATTTTAGATATTTGACGAGCATTTATTAACTTAGCCCACCGGTTTAAATTATCCATCAAAGATTCGTTCATTGTCGAATCCTTCTTATTATTTAAATAAATCTTATTAATTTTATCGTAAAATTTTTTAGCATGTGTTTTCAAAGAAAAATACTCAAAGCTTAAGTTTTCCTTTTTTAAAGGTAGGAAGACGTTGTAGAAATCATACACATAAAACTTCACCAATTCAGTACTCTTTATTACTTTAAACGAATAATCTTTTTCAATAATCTCGTTAGAGAATTCAATTTTAACCCAAGGTTCTTTAGCTCTCTTGAAAATTCTCGGATCAGGATTTATTGTTATGAAAGAATCATTTCGAAATCTTTGCTTGATGAAGATTAAATTTCTTGGATTTAAATCTGCTCCCTTATGGAATAACTTTTTATAATCACTCGTTTTAATTGGGAGAAGCTGTTGCTGTTTTTCTTTAGTGATAAGTTTATTTGTATAAAGTTTATTTCCTTTAATTTCGGTACCATAAGGAACTAGTTCTTCAATTTTTTCCAAGGAAAAATTTATCGAATCGTAATAATTTAATTTTTTGCTGTTAGAATTTACCGAAAAGAGAAAAGAAGGTACTTCTAAATTATGCATTGCTCGATCTTCTGCTGTTTTCTGAGCGTAAATGCATATAAAGTCTATATTGAATATGTCAGTAATTTGTTTTGTAAATTTCCACAGATTTATGTTATTAAATCCTTGAAAATTACGAAATCGGGCTGCGTGAGATCCGTTTATAACGCCCATAGTAATAACAAAAAAAATTTTTGCGCTCTCTTTCATAAGTGATATTTTAGCTTTATAGAAAAAGAGCGAGGCAACTTCAATATTTAAGACATTTTTGGGAAGTGGTTTTATTTCAAGCTCTTCAGCTAAATTTTTTATCTTTTCTTGATAATCCCGGCTTTCTATATCTCTTAAAGTAAACCAAGGGGGATTACCTATTACTAAATCAAATTTTTCTTTAATTTCTGCTTTATCCTGAAACAAAAAGTCGGTAGTGACAAAATTAAAGCTAAGTAGATGAAAATCCTCCTTTAGTAAATATAAAAGGTTTATTTTTGTTAAGTAAATCGATATTGGGTTTATATCAATACCATGTAATTTTTTGATAGCTTCTATCCTTTCTCTTTTAGTGTAATTCGCACTTAAAATTGTTTTAATTATTTCAATGATAAAATTTCCTGAGCCACAGCACGGATCGATGACTTTTTCACCAAAAACATACGACTCCTCTACCATTTTTTTCACGATAAACGGAGGTGTATAAAACTCTCCAGATTTATGCCTAATATAGGAGTGTACAATATTTTGAATAGTGTCGTCAAAAAAATACTCCGGTTGGGTATCAATTAAGTTCACTTTCTCTACAGTAAAAAGGAGGAGCTGATCGAATTTTTCTTGTTCTAAATCTTTAAGCGCATTTATAATAGAAGAAAAAAATCGCACTTCAATACAATTTTTAAGGTTAAACAGTTCTTTAACTTTTCGTGGGATTGATTTAAGGAAGTTAGGGGTAATTTTAGCGTGATTCGAATTTAGTTCTTGATTCAGCACAAATTTAACGATAAAGAGTTGAGAGATTAAGTAGACTACTGAATAAATAATAAATAAATCAAAATTTGCATATTTTTTTCCATAGATTTTCACATAGTAAGCATACCATTCTTTATAGTTTTCAGTTTCTTGAATGTCTTTACTTAATAAAAACTCTTTAATAAGATGTAGTTCCCCCTCAAACTTCGATGCATCCAATTTCATGAGGATGTTAGAACCCAGAGCTCGATTTAAATTTTAGGTTAGTTTTTACTTCTTTCATAGAATAATCAATGAATTAAGACTATTAAAACGAGTTAATTTATACTCATTTTATTACAAATAATATTATCAGCGATGTTTTGCTGAATTATTTGTGGCACTAGTCCGAATACCTCTATCCCATCCACCGATATAGCATTTGAAAATGCTTTTTTCATGATATTATATGCCGCATTTACATCGGCATTGATTTTTAGCCCTTTTGATGTTTTAAACAAACCTCTTTTAATTCTCCTTCCTTTGTATTTTTTATGTTTTTCAATGGATTCTTTATCCAAAAAACTGCACTTAGAAGTATAGGCTTCATCAATAGTTAAAACGCTAATTCCATTTAATTGAGCTTTATACTCTATTTGTTTTACCAATTTCAATAAAGGTAATTGAACAAAGTTCTGATTATTCTTTTTTCCGATATTTATCTTCTGTTTCCATCCATTATTATAACCTATTACAATTGTTCCTATGTCATTATGAATACAATACTCAATTACATTCTTGGAAATTCGATGAAATATCGTTTTTATTTTATTGTTTCGAGTTAAATGCAGTTTTTGAATTTTTTTCGTGTCCTGAAAATTACCTTTCTTATGTTCTATACGTCTAAAGTATGCTAATTGTTTGTTATAGTATTGGTTTATTGATTTAACGATCCCACCTTTAATAATAAATGGTTTACACCCATTATTATTTACAGCAGTTATGAGATTAGTTAAACCTAGATCAATACTTAAAATATGCCCTTTATTTAACCATAAATCCTGTTCTTCCTTTTCATATACCATTTCTATCTTGTATTCTATCCCTAATGGAATAACTCTTACTTCTTTTAGGTTTTTTTTTATTCTTGTTTTCATTGGTTTGAGATTAACTCTTTTTGGAAAGTTTAGATACCCCTCCTTAATTCTACATTGCTGGTTTGTAAAAATAACGATAGATTCTCCGTTCTTCTTTTTATATTGTGGAATTCTTGGTTTGTTCTTAAATTTTTTATAATTAACTTTATATGATTTTACTGCTCTAAAATACGATTTCCAATTTCGAGTAACTAGCTTTAGAATCTGTTGAGAAGTCTGAGAGGGTAATTTTCTATATGCTTGTTTATTTTTTAAGATATAATCTAGATCGTAGTAATTGAGAATATTATTCAATTTGAAAAAGTCTTGTCGTACGTACCAATTGGATAAATTATATAAATTCTTAGCTAAATGACACAATTTAGAAAGTTGGTCAGTAGGATTTGTGTGTATTGTTTCAGTTAATCTCACGTTAATTTTTAAATAGATTTACCTATATTTAATATAATACAGAGTCTAATAATACTGATTAATAATATCAATTGATCCCGAAATACTTAGGGCAGAAATTAAAGAATTTGTCCAACTATGGCAAAAGAAAAAGAACAAACTTATGGTAACTAGGGGGACTCCTCGAAGAATCCTTGACGATATCGAGAAATTAATATGCGTTAAAAGCTAATATCTATCTAATAGTACTTATTTTTGTGTCTGATCGTAAGTGACCGATTCTTCTTCGCATAATGTTCAGTTGACAAAGAAATTCGAAAACGGAGTGTATTTCACGTGCGAGAAGTGCGGTTCTTGTTGTCGCGGTTTTAAGGAAGGAGAAGTGTATTTGTACCAAGACGACATTAAACGGTTAGCCGAGCACTTGAAAGTAAAAGGGACGTCAGGATTACGAGATTTCGCAAAGAAGTACCTCAAAGTAGTAAACGATTCGTTTTTTTTGAAAGAGCCCAGCGCAGAACGAGGAAAGACCTACCGATTTAAATCACTTGGTTTTAAGTTTGCGGGGGAGGACGAACATTGCCAGTTCTTAAAAGATAGTAGGTGTACAATTCACGAAGCCCGACCCTTCCAATGTCGCGCGTTCCCAATTGGATGGAACATGCTCATCAATAACATAAAAAATTTTAAAGATTACTCGAAAAGGTGTCTTGCGCTTCAAAATTCGCTTGAAAACAAAGGAAAGTTTTACTCTAGAGAGGAGATAATACTATGGGCTACTAAAGAATACGAAATGGAGAAAGAATATTTTTTTGAAATGAGACGAAACGATTTTAATATCTTTAATGTATATCCTTTCCTCTCTAAAGATATGTTAGAAAAGAAACCGTGATTAAAATCCTTTTAGTAGAGTCTGGATTGTTTGCTGATGTCTTAATTTTCGATCTCTAGTTTTTGGTTAGATTAGTTTGTTAATCAGTAAATTTACACATAGTTTGAGTTTATCTTCGACAACTTCATAATGTGTGAACTTTCCTTTCTTCCAACCCTTAATTAATCCCGCTTTTTCAAGAATTCTTAGATGATGAGATATTGCTGGTTGTGACTCATCCAATATTGCCTCTAATTCGCAAACGCACCTATCTTTTTTCTTTAATATACTTAAGATCAAGATACGCTTTTTATTTGCTAAAGCACTAAAAAATTCACTTAAATCATCAGCAAATTTTTCTTTTTTTAATTCTTCTCTTAGAACGCTTAATTGGCTAAAGAATGCATCAACATTAGTCACATCTTCGCATTTACTTAAAGTTGCTTTTAATTCATTCTCACGTTTAATATTCAGATCTGTCACCGTTTTGTTATTATATTTTCATTTTCAATAATATATAATTTTTATATTTAAAAAAGCTTATTCAAATCAGCAAACTTTTATATGATGTATGTATTCTTCATCAATATAACCTTAAAATAAATTGTAAAAAATAATAATATTTCGAAAAAAGAAAAAAGAAAATAACTGAGGTTATTTAAAAATGGTAATTACAAATCAAAGTGTTAAAGAAAAATCGAAAGCGCTAACTGCAAGAGTTGTTGGAATCGCCTCTGTTGATCGGTGGAAAGAAGCTCCTGTGACTGTTCAACCAGAAACAGTTTTACCAGGAGCTAAAAGTGTGATTGTATTTGGAGTACCGATACCAAGAGGTATGGTTGAGACAATACCTGGCCATCTTTGGTCTAGGGAACATGGACATCTAATGGGGGGAAAAGTTGATGAAATATCGACTGAACTCGCATACTGGCTTGAAGATGAGGGTTTTAAATCTTGCCCAATAGGGGGTTTATCAATGCCCAAAGATGTATACTATACCATTTCAAAAGCTTTAGGAGGGGTTCCATATGATGACTTCGAGTTCTATAAACCAGGTGGAATTGCTCTTAACATGGCAGGTGCAGCCGCTGGCATTGGTACACTTGGAAAAAGCGGAAACTTGCTTGTTCCGAAGTATGGTCCCAATATTATTCTTGGATGAGTCGTCACAACGGCAGAGATTGAACCAGATCCGATAATGGATTATGAACTCTGTACTGATTGTGATGATTGCATTGGAAGGTGCCCAGGTGATGCAATTTCTGTAGACGGAGAAGCAGGAAAACCGATCTTTGATCCCGTAAAATGTTGGCTCATGAATGCTGTTGAAGGTCGTACGTTAAAAAAAGCAATGGATGCAGGAGATACCGCTGTCAGTGAATATCTTACGAAGACTATATTTATGCAATCAGAAGCAACTCCTGCTACATGTATATGCGGAGATGGTTGCTTGACATCATGTCCAGTTGACAATAGGATCAAGAAACTCAAATAAATAAAATCAATTTATTTTTTTTTATATGTTATTGACTTTCCCTAATTTTAGATGAGAAATCTTTCCTTGAGGTTGTTAGAGAAATTTTTTAAAGAGAATTCAAATTTATGTTTTTTTTTTAATGTAGAGAAAAAAAAGATCGAAATATAATATTAATATAATCAAAAATGCTTATTCAAATCTATAAACTTTTATTTGAAGTATTTTTTTATCAGTTAAGCGTTACCAAATATCCATGAAAAATTTCAGATAATTAAATTTTCTAAAAAAAAATCTACAAACATGATTTATAATGAGTGAAAAAGAGAAAAAGTTAGGTATCTTCGAGAAGTTTCTTCCCATATGGATTGCTTTATGTATTGTGTTTGGAATTCTGCTTTCTCAGGTGGTCCCTGGCATAAGTGAGGCTATCAATGCTTTACAAATGGGCGGGATCTCAATACCTATTGGCATATGTTTATTTCTAATGATGTATCCTGCGATGTTGAATCTCCAAGCTTCAGAATTGAAAAAATTGGGGAAAAATCCCAAACCAATTATACTAACTCTTGTTTCAAATTGGATCGTTGCGCCAATTGTTGGTTTAGCGATGGCACGCATATTTTTACAAGGAAATGAGCAATTAATAGTAGCAATTATTCTTCTTTCAAGTTCACCGTGTACAGCTATGGTTTTAGTTTGGGGATGGCTCGCGAAGGGAAACCAAGAGCAAAATGTGGTTAATACAAGTCTAAATACGGTTACCATTATTTTTTTATATGTTCCACTTGTAACAATATTGACTGGGATTCAAAATATTCCCATTAATTGGGTTCTTCTACTAATATCTTTATTTTATTTTATTGGTCTTCCCTTAATATTCGGTATGATTACGAAAAGAATAATTATTGCTAGAAGAGGTGAAACTTGGTTTAAAGATACTTACATCCCTTTAGTTGGGAAAATTTCTATAGTTGCCCTATTGACAACATTAGTAGTATTATTTTCTCTGAATGGAACTGCGTTAATAAACAATCCTAGTCTATTATTACTTGTATCCGTCCCACTTCTATTGGGTTTTGTAGTCGTATTGGTTTACAATATTCTACTAACTAAAATTTTTAAACTGAAATATCGGCAAGCCATAATCACAGTTATTATTGGGTCATCCAGCCACTTCGAGATTGCAATTGCAACTGCTATAGCATTATATGGGATTGGTTCAATAGCTGCTTTAGGAACCACTATGGGATTATTCTGGGAAGTTCCAGTAATGTTAGCAATGGTGTATTTAGGAAGATATCTTGGTAAAATTGGGTTCTGGAAAGATTATAATGAAGCAAATGAAGTCTATGGAAAACGGAATAATAAATAAATTTTTTTGATTTTTTAATAAATTTATATTTTTTTGTTTATAATAAGATAAATAAAGGGGTGAGGTAGGTTTAAAAAAATAAAATTTAAAATCTCTCTTCCGATAACGGGTTTACAATCTGGAAAAGAATATGATATTGAGATAAAGGATAATGCAAATTTTGTTGAAGCATTGGCTTTAGTAGATAAAGAAGAGAAAGAAAGTAGTAGTAAATGTATATTTCCTCTTTATGAGGGATATATCCATAATTATCTTCAGCTGTTTGTAAATATGGAAGATGGACTAATCTATGATGATGTCGGACTATCTCCATATGCGCCTGATGACGAAGGTTTTTTTCGAAAATTCAACCCTATAAGGGAAAATCTCTATTTTAATATATTTCCTGATACGATTATTGAATTACAACAAGACGTTGGATGTTGATGAGAAAAAGTGAAGAATAGATTAGACATTGGAACATTTAAGAGGGCTATTACGAAAATATACGGCAAAGAAAATGAAATTTTTGCCCATTATTTTAAATTAAAGATAAACAATGAAAAAATTGAATGAAATCTTTCAGAAAATGCTAGTGAAAGATTAACAATAGGGTTGTGCCCTAGCCATTCCTAAAAATTCTAGAATTTTTTAAATCCATAAATTATAATGAATAAATGAAAGGAATTCTGATAAAATCTTTAAATGGTTTTAAATTTATAGATTAATTTTCATTAAATTTATCAATGTTAAGACCTTGTTTCTTTAATTTTTGAAGAACAAACTCAAGAACCTTTCTTATATCCTCCTCTTTAATTTCGCTTAATTTTGGGAGATTTTTAAAAGTATTGAGATCATTTAAATTCATACGTTGCTTAGGGATGACATCTTGTACTGAAATAATCAAATCTGGTACAATATCAAGGTGTTTATATATCACACTTGTACAGGCTGTGTTACATCCATTAATAATAATAATAAAGGAATGTTCGAGATGATTTTTAGTGATTTCAACTAATTTTTCTTTTTCTAATAATACATTTTTAAGAAAAATAGTAGAGCACGTCATCGAACTAATAGAAGCTATTTTACTTTTCTCTGCTAATCGTATTGCGACCTGTCGTGCTAATTCACCGTGGTATTCTGAACCTGAACATGGTATTAAAACGATATTTTCTGCCTTGATTTCTTTCTTACTCAAATTAAATCAAACCTTTTGCCTTCAATATTTCTGGTAGCTTTTTCTTCAGAGCAAATGAGGTCTTAACGATCTCAGTCCCATCAATAACTACACTATTACCGTGCAAATTCAATCTTCTTGCTTCTTCAGAATCCAAATTTTTTGTATTGTATAATATATACTTATTATAATGTGTAATTACTTGAAAAACGAGATTCATAAAGTTCTCCCATTGACAAGCGCATACATTTAAAGGCACATAAATATCTACTTTAACTTTGTTTTCTTTTTTAAGTTCACTTTCTTGTTGAAACATTTAACCACCTTCACTTTATATTTTTTGTTGGAGTTCTACAATTTTTTTAAATCTTTCATTTCTTTTAATTAAATTATCTACTACAGCTAATAACTTGAAAATTTGTGTATCTTTTACTTTAAACAATTTTTTATTTCCATCCCTCCTACTTTCAAGGATACCCGCTTGAGTAAGAGTTTTTAAGTGTCTAGATAATGTAGATTGAGTTTTATCAAACACTTTTTCAATGTCGCAAACACAAATCTCATTTCCATGCCTTAGAAATTCTAGAAGTTTTAATCTAGTTTCATCTGAAAGAGCTTTTAATAAATCCAATCTTAAGTTTTCAAGTTTCATATTTGTTCTATGCATTTATGCGTAGTAATACATATATTTATAAACGAATTTACTATTTAAATCTTGTGTTATTAATACATTAAATTAAATTAAAATTGAGATAAAAAAACGAGATTATTGAATGGTGTTATTAAATTGAGCAATGCAAAAAAATCAGTTGGATTCATCATGTGTGTTTGTACTGGAAAATGCCCTGGATTTGCCAAAATGGATATATGGGATTTTATTAATCGTGTAAGAATTGAACTTCCTGTAGAATATGGATTTATTCATCCTCAATTGTGTGAAGAAGATGGCGATAGATTTTTAGATGATTATTTACGCTCTGGTCGAAAATATATGGTGGCTGGATGTGCTCCAAACATGCAATATAAGTTATTCAGGGACGCCTTTAAAAAGGCAGGATTAGATGTTAAAACAGATTTGATTCCCTTGGATATTCGCGAAATGACTACAGATGAAGCTGTTGATTTAGTTGAAAAAACATTAGGAAATTTAGAGGAAGATGTTAAAAATGAGTAAGATTTATGACGCTGAAAAAGAAACATTTATGGGAGTTCCAAGAAAAAGAATTCCCTGGTGGCCAACAATAGATTATGATAAATGCAACTTTTGTATGGATTGTGATAAATTCTGTCCACATAATGTATTTGCAAAGATTGATGATGAAAAACAACAATTAATAGTTAAAAATCCATACAATTGTGTTGTATTTTGTCGAGCATGTGCGAAAACTTGCGCTCCTGATGCATTAGAATTCCCTGAAAAAAGTGAAACATCAAAATTAATCAAAAAATTAAGATCTGAATCTTTAGGTGATTGAAAACTGGAAAAGAAGAAAACTTGTATTTTACCTTGTAACGGTTTGGATAAATCTTTAGGGGTGATTGCTAGAAGCATAGCTCTTAAATTAATTGAAAAACGGCCTGAAATACAATTAATTTGTCCTGTTTTGCTTAATACTGGTGATGAAAAATATGAAAATTTCATAGAATCTGCAAAGATTATTGCTATTGATGGTTGTATGACTAGATGTGCAACTAAATTAGTTGAGAATAGAGAAAAAAAGCCTTTTAAACGAATATTTATTCCTGATATGTCTAAAAAATATGGTATTAAACCTACTAAAGAACTTACATTAAACGAGGAAAATGAAAAACTTGCTGAGCAAATTATGGAAGAAATTATTAAAGAACTCGAGGATGTTGATGTGAAAAAGGTATTAAAAAGTCCGAAATTTGAAGCTATAGAATTTTTTGACATTACTGTTGATAAATACCATTTTAATGTACCTAAAGAAGGATATTACTTTAATGAAAATGATTATTGGATTAAACCGGAAGGAAAAACAGCATTATTAGGTATTTCAGATTATCTACAAAATGCTGCAGCGGATATATTATTTGTAGAGTTTCCAGAAATTGGTAGTGAAATGGAACAGTTTGATGATGCAGGAAGTTTTGAATCTAGTAAAACAGTATTACAATTAATATCTCCCGGAACTGGTAAAACTATTAGAGTAAATAAAGCATTAGAGAACAATCCAGAATTAATGAATCAAGATCCTTACCAAAAGGGGTGGTTTATCGAAATAGAATTGAAAAATTTTGAAGAAGATAAAGAACTATTACTGAATGGACCAGATTACTTTGAATATATGAAAGAGAAAATTATGAAAGAAAAGAATGCGTTAGAACAAATAAGAAGTGAGAAGGATGTCTGAAAAAAAAGTGTTTATTATCCCTTGTAGCGGAATTGGCAAGGTATTTGGAAGTATTAGTAGAAAAACTGCCTATATATTAGTGAATGAATTAGCAAAAGGTAAAACTGCTTTAGAATGTTTACCCTTGATAGTAAAAGGTAAAAAGGAGATAATTCAAGCGTTAAAAGAAAATAAAGTTATTGCTATAGATGGTTGTCCATTGAAGTGTTCCTATAACGATTTAATAGAGGCAGTAGGGAAAGTTGATGCTCAATTTATGACTACTGAAATTGTAAAAGAAAATAGGGATTTAAAGCCAGAGTCTTCAATAATCCCCATTGGAGAAAATACTAAGGCGTTATCACGAAAATTAGCAGAAAAAATTGCTTTAAAAATTGATGAACTATTAGAAGAAAACTAAGAGGTAGTAAAATAAATGAAAAAAAAAGTAGGTATTATTGCTTGTAGTGGTGAAAGTTTAATAGGTGGCACTTTAAGCCGCGCTGCTGCAAGAATCGTGGTTGAAAAACTAAGACCAAATCAAACAATCATTTTATGCCAACCTTTATTTATGGCCGGAAATCTAGAAAAGCACGGTGGGCAAGAAGAAAGAGACTTTGCAAAGAACCATCCAACAATTACTATAGAAGGATGCGAGGAAGAATGTGCAAAAATCGCAGTTAACAGATACAGTGGAACACCCAAAGCTACAATATACATCCAAGAGTATATTGATGCTCATCCCGAAGTAAAAACAAACTCTCGAGAAAAGCTAGGAGAAGAGGGGATAAATCTTGCGGAAATTATTGCCGAGGATATAGCAAAGAAAGTTGATGAGCTTTATAGAACGAAATAAACATTTGTTCCTAATTTTCATAAAATTTTATAAAAAATTTAATTAAAATGTTTTGGGCATACTTGTGATAAGGAAGTGTCCGGGATCATTCACATTCTTGCTTTTATAGATTGTATCGATCTTGAGAAAGCTTCCATTTTTGATAATGAGTTGCAAGAATTTATTGAAAATTTGAATCAGGAATACAAAAATAAGACTGAAATGAAAAAGTAGTGGCTTAAAGTGGGAGATCTATTATAACTTTTATATAATTATTTACTGATCAATTATCCAAAAGAAAATTTCGAAAGAAATCTTAACAATTTTTTAGAACCTTACTTGATATTGTTGGATCATAGAGGAAATAAAAAAATATAAGCTCTGTCTAGTCAAAATAGAATAATTTCTCTCAAATGAAAACCATTTCTAATCTATAAAAAAAAAAAAAAGTTAAAATTTCCTTAATTACATATTTATTATTGAATCATTCTCAAAAATTAAATCAATCACATCATCAGTGGCAACTAATTTAATTTTGTCTGAAATGAAATTAGATAATCCTCGGATTTCTATGTGTTCTTCACATGCAGCAACTTTTTTGTTTTGATTGAGAGCTTGTGAAACAGCTTTATTAGATTTATTTGCAAAATAGACTGCATTTTGAAGTAAAAGAATTGTTACATCGTCTTCTTCAGTATGCTCCATAGCAAGTTCTACACCTGTAATATCTTCACTTGTTATAAAATATAACACTTTTTTGCTCACTTTTATCAATCCTCCTAAAATGGTATCGCAACGGTTGAATCTTCAATCATTTTTAATATTTCGCCATGTTCTTTTACTTCAACTTGATCGATTAAATCATTCTTTGTAAGCCCCCGTTCATTAAGAGCCTTCCTATCTACATAAATGTCAAGATCTATATCTTTTATGAAATCTATGTGCATAGAATACATTGTTTTATCTACATCCTTAAGAAAGGCATAGACACCATCATTTATAGCAACAGTTATCGGCTCAAAATCACCACTAAGAGCAACAGTCATTCTTAAACCTTCAACAGGATAAAGCGTCCCGTGAGGAGGTTGCCGTAAAAGAATAACAACATTTTTTTCTTCTGACATTTTTTATCACCTTAACAAATTACTACGAGTCTATCAGTTTCTTCTATAATTTTCGCAAGATCGGGAGTTCCTGCTCGTTTCACATCGCCACATTCCTTTTTTAGACAATATTTCATGGTTCCCCTAACTAAAAGACAGAGGTTGCATAATCTTACCGTGGCGCCCTTATTCAGGATTTCTTTAAAACCTTCTTCAATGTTAACTATCCCTTCGATTTTTTTCTGATTTTCTAAAAGTGCATTCACCGCATCCATGTAGCAAAAAACACGTACTTCATGCCCTTTATCTAATGCGGCATTAGCTAACCTAACCACAGTTTCAGGGGCTTGTTTTTGATATGGACCACTAAAAAAAAGAATTCCTAATCGAGACATCTCTTTTTATCAACTCAATCTCATATTAATCTTTTCTCCACATAAAAAGTAGATAAGCCATCAACCAACAACCGAGGATAATGAATGCACCTGATAATAAGCTTCCGAGAGAGAGAAGTGGAAAACCACTTAAAATATTTCCTATATTGCATCCCATTGCTGTTATCGCTCCAAATCCCATCGCTAATCCTCCAATAAATTGAATCACGATAGTTTTTGCATGTTTAGGGGTTCTCAACTTGAATTCTTTAGCAATAATCGCACTGATAAAAGCACCAATAACAATCCCTATTACTAACCAAGTTTCCCAACCTAATGCTGAATCAACTCCAGTATTCCAAAATTTATTCCAGCCTACCCAACCGCCTGTAATTCCTAAAGGGTAATTTCGGCCAGCTGCTGCAGAAGAAACATACGCAAAGCATGCTACTATACCAATTGCAATTGCAGTCACAGCCCAATGCCATCCTTGTTTAAAAGTCTTATGTCCAAAGTTGGAAAAATCAAATAAGGGTTTATTTTCTCTTTTTTTTGCTCGCAATTCGCGCCATATCCAAAAATAACCAATTATAACAATTCCTACGATGCCGATGATTAACATAAATATTGGTGTGAGATCTCCAAAAAGTGTAAGTGCACTTCCATCTGGGTTTGTAATTTTTGTGTTATCTTGTAAAGTTTTAGCTATAGGGTTAAGTACTCCAAACTTCGTAAAATATGCACCACCTGCAAACCCTAATAAAGCAATGAATGAACCCATCATGCCTTCTCCTACTCGATATGTAGTTCCACTCGCGCATCCAGCTGCTAAGACCATTCCGATTCCAAAAATCAAACCTCCGACAATGTTACCACCCCATGCAAATTGCTTAGGATTTAAGGTAATTATTCCCGCAAATGACATTATTGAAAAACCTAACATTGACACAAGTATTGTTAGTGCTACTGATTTTGCTAATTTGAACTCTTTTAATAATATAATATCTCTAAAAGCAGAATTCATGCAAAACCGTCCTCGTTGTAATATAAATCCAAAAATAATTCCTAAAATTAATCCAGGAATTAACACAACAACTATATCTATTGCCATTTTTCCTTTTCACCTATTTTATTTGAACTACTATTTTCCATTCAGAAACTCCAACTTTATCAATTGAAAGAACTTCATTTCCCATTGATTTCATTGTTTCAGGAATTCTTTCTGCTGAAAGAGGATAGTCTATCAAGATTTCTAAAATTTCTCCTGAATTCATTTTTTTAGCTTTCCTCTTACTTTTTACATCTGGATAGGGACATACTTCCCCTCTACAATCTAATTTATCTGTAACATCAACCATTTTTTTTTTCACTTTTTTATCAATTTTAAGTTACATTTTGTAATAGATACGAATAAACAATATTAAGAAATTTATAAAGGTTTCCTAATATTGAATAAAAAGGTAAAAGTAGCTTATTTAACTAATGTCATATCTTATTTAACCCATTACATTTCTTAATATATTTATATTAAAATGATTCCAGATTGTAATATGTTGTTAAAACATTAATAATAATTATAAGAGAATAATTAATATATGTAGTTACAATTTGCAACTTAATTCAACTGAAGTTCTTATAGAAAAATGGATGAAATTAACAAATTTAAAAAAATTTTAAAGTTAGATAGAATTAACCTTGAGATTTTCAGGTCTTTAACTAAAGAAGGTAAGATTAATTATTCTAAAATTGGCAAGGAACATGGTGTGTCTCATGTTTCAATAAAAAACAGGTATGAAAACCTAATAAAAAGAAATATTATTAAACCAAACATTTTAGTTAACTTTTCAAAGTTAGATTTCAAATTAGCAATTTTATTACTAGAATTAGAAACTGAGGGCTACGAAAGAGTAAAAGATACATATTTTAATTGTCCTAGAATTATATACTCTTTTAACATAATAGGTGAATATAACCATGTTTTAGTGTTTTTTGCTGAAAATCTAGATATGGTTGAAACAATCTTCAATTCTTGCATGCTTAACAATTTAAAGGGTGTGAGGAAATCTAATATCCTAATTTTTGGAAGCTTAAGCGAAAATCTCTTTTTACCTTTAAATTTTAATCAACTTGACCAACAAAACGAAAATACTCCATGTGGAGTTTGTTGTAAGTTCTGTAAATCTTTTATTAAAGGACAATGTTTCGGATGTCCAGCATCAAAGTATTACAACGGACCGTTAAAAATTACATAATTCAGAAAAATTAATTACAATAGTAAATAAAATATTTTAGAAGTTCTACTGATATTAGAAATTGCGGAAATTATTGCTGCTGATATAGCAAAGAAAGTTGATGAGCTCTATGGAATGAAATAATCATTTGTTCCTAATTTTTATAATATTTTATAGAAAATTCAATTAAAGTGATTCAGTTGATGGTTGGAGTAATATCTGACGGGAAATTTCTCCGACAGTTATGTTAGATAAGGCGATTGATCTTAAACCCCCAGAGTGTGACCTTTATTTATTATATGTAAGGCATCCCGATATTATATTAGAATTAGCTACGCTCCA
>SOKP01000246.1 GCA_004375715.1 Promethearchaeota archaeon
TGCTTTTGATACACAAGGAAATCTAAATTATAGTGAAGTCTCTGTCCGAAAGAGCTTCTTAGCACAAACTGAAATTGCTATCATATCTTTTTATGATACTCTTATCAGAAAAGATAGACTTAATCAAACTGTCATTTTTTATTTTAATGACACAGTTACTAACTCCCCTATAAATGGTCTTACTGATAGTGATGTAAATGTTAAAGATTATAATACCGGAAGTCCAAGACCTATTTGGTTGTATTCTACTGCGACTGAAGGAGAATATATATTAAATATTAGTACAGTCGGAGTTAATTCAGGTTTTTATACCTTAGAACTAAATATCTCTAAAATTCCTAATTATAACTGGAGTTTAACGTGGATCACATTTTCCTTGAGAGGAAATTATACTGATATTAATTTAATCTCACTTTCAGATCCTGGAGGAGTACTCTCTCCAATTGGATTGAGTAATTTTACCATATTTGAAGGAAGCGATTTAACCGTTGAATTTAATATTACTGATTCAGAATATTCTGATAGTTTAGTTATTGGAGATGCTGATTCATACACAGTAAGATATACTAACCTTGGTACTGGATCGAATGGAATTCTTGTTGCAATTCTAAATTTCATTACACAACTACATACTGGAACAATTTTAACTTCAAATCCTGCCTTAACAATCGGTAGATATTCACTTAACATTACCACTTCGAGAACAAATTATGAAGATGCTACTTTCATTTTCAATCTTACAATAATCGAAAAATATATAGTTAACTTAACAGTTGTTTATCAACCGACAGAGGTAGATGCTGGAAACGATTTTAACATCATCATAAAAGCAGAATATTTCAACGGAACAGATTGGATTCCTTTAGTTGGCTCAGATATTACTATCACCCCATTTTTCAATGATATTGCCTCATTTGTGTTAAACCCTGTTACAACAAATAATACTGGTGAAGCACTATTCGAAATCATAGTAAGAAGCGATGCGATAACTATGAATTTAACGATTCAATTACTAGAACAATATTATTATGTGGGGGATCTTTTAACAATTTCTGATATTGAAGTTATTCCTTTGCACCCAGGTTTAGCGTTTGAAGACCTCTTACCATATCTCATAATAATTGGAGCAGTAATTGCGGTGGCTGCTGGTTCAATTATTGTTTATTGGAGAATTATTTCAACTAAGAAACGTAAGATACCCATTGTTTTGGAAGATGTTAAGACTATATTTGATAACGCGATTAATTTAAAACATATATTCGTTTTATTTAAAAGAACAGGGACTTGTATTTTTTTTAAGTCATTTGTATCAGAAGAGATTCACCCGATATTGATTAGTGGATTCATATCAGAAATGTGTTCATTTGGTAAAGATTTGGGATATCAAGAAAAGGTAAATAAAATAACTTATGATGATAAGACTTTGCTATTGTCAGATGGAGAATATGTTCGAGTTGCTTTAGTATTAAGTAAAAAAGCTTCATTGTTTTTATACAGAAATTTAATAGAATTTGTAAATGCTTTTGAGAGAATTTATTCAAATGAACTATTAAATTGGAGATGGCAATTCAATGTATTCATAAATATTGGAACATTAATTGACGAAAAATTAAGCACATCTATTAATCTTCCACATGAAATTGCTTACGACATTTCCAGCATTAAACCTCTTAGAAATCCTTATTCAAAGGATGTATTAAAAATAGCTAATGAGTTGGTGGAAGAATCAGAAAGGAATTTTTTAACTATTACAACACTATTAAAAGAGGCAACTGAAAAGACACATAGAGATACTAAAGAAATTTTTATGGGTATCAAGGAATTGAGAGATAGAAAAATCTTGATACCAATAGAAATAGACACTATTGAAGCTCAACCAATCACCCAAGAAGAAATGACGGTTATAAATCAGAAAGTTGCAGTATTAGCAAATTTAACTCCAGAGGAAAAGAAGAAATTAATAGATAATCTTGCTCAAACAGGATCTGCTGAAAGAGGAGTTTATTTGATTAGTTTAATGGAACAATGTGAAATAATATCAGCTCCAATTGAAGAAAAACTAGGAGTTACTATAATCGATAATGCAAAAAGAGCTAAAAAAGAAATTAACAACCTGAAAAAAATTGCACAACTAGCTAGAAATGAAAAAGATTATGAGAAAGCTATTAATATTTACAGAAAAGCTCTAAAAATAGCTACTGAATATGAATTAGCTAGAGAATTAGATCAATTAAATGAATTCATCCACTCAACAGAAAGTGAAAAATATTTTGATTTAGAAGAGACCTGATTAAAAGTTTTGAAACTCTCATCACATAAAAGAAAAAAGAATAATCTATAGCGAAATGTGAAATTTACTTTAATTCTAATTTTTCCTATTGCAATTTCTTTAAGATCACTTAATTCTGTTAATTTATTTTCTTCCATGGTTGGCGCCTCGCATAGCTCTTGTAGAATATAATAATTAATATTTAAAAATATTTATATAATTATTTATAACAATCTTTCAACTTTTTTATGTAAAGCTTAAACTATTAGCAAAGTATCTTTTTTTTAATTACTCTATTTCTTGTTTTCCAAATCAAGAGGTTCATATTTAACCATAGGACCCTTCCCTCGCTCCATATAAAGAAACTCATATTTTTCGGGCTTAAAATGATTTTTCAAGAATTTTAGGACTTCTAATCCTTTAGAGAACTCGTCACATATAAATATATCAACGCTAATGTATCCGTGTTCTGGCCAGGTATGAATTGCTGCATGACTTGTTTTAAGTATGGCAACAGCACTATATCCAAATGGCTGGTAATTGTGGTGAAATATGTCGTAAATTATTAAATCTGCGTAAGTTAGTGAGTCTAGAAAGATTTTTTGAATTTTTTCATTTTCTAAGAGGAAGTTTTGGTCTGTAAAACGCATTTCTCCAACAAAGTGATATCCAATGGGACGGTAGGGATTCGCTTTTCTTCCTTTTAGTTCAGCAGTATAAATTGGGAGCGCTTTTAAACTTAATTTATCCTCTACGTTTTGAATTTCAGCTAATTCTATATAATAGAGGTGACTAAACTGGCCCAATATACTTGCTCCTTTATAAAGATTGAAATATGGAATCATTTCTTTTATTATAAATCCATGATCTAAAATAGATAATTGAACATTTTGCATTTCTTTGGGAGGTTTATTTCCAAAACATAAGAGACATTTTTTCCCTAAAACTTTATGCATATTTCCATCTATAACTATGCTAGTTTTTAAAACTTGCTTGGCTCTTTTGAGAAATAAACGCAACCCTTCATTCGTATAAGGAGGATCCATCACAACAATATCATAATTATTAAGAATATTAGTAGGGCAGGGATCTCTGAGATCATAAGATATAACTCTAAAATTTTTTAAAGAAAGTGTATTTGCACTTTCTGATAGAAATTTTAATACATTCGGATCGATGTCTATGACCGTTATTTCTTCAGCTAAGTTCAATAAGCCAACAGCTAAAGAAGTAGCGTCGTCATCCCCAAGGAATACTATTTTCCTTCCCTCAATATCTCCTTTTTTTAAGAGATAAAGAGCACGATTTACTACTGTAGAAGAAATGGCATGTGATTGGTCTAACGCAAAATCTGGTTCAGGACGATTACTTAAAATTTCTTCGATTTTATTAATAAAAGCAAATTCTTCCGGAATTTCAGCTAAAGACAAGGTAAAATTATTTGGAAGAGGATCATACTCAAACTTTAAGTTCAAATTTTTACGAATCCAAGTTCTACCTTTTTCGCCAAGATAGTTTTTCTTTTCTACGATACCAGCTTTTACTAATTCTCCCCGAGCTGCTGCTAGGGCAGGGATAGCGATTCCAGTTTTTTGGGAAACTTTTTTGTTTTTTAACGAAGGAAAGCGAAACATGGTAAGTAGGATTGATCTAACTCCTTCAACGCCTTCTGCTAACTGTGCTTTTTCAGCTATAATTGTTAAAATCTCTTCTGTTTCTTCATTCATAATGTAACTCTATGATTTAAATAAGAAATATTTTACCCAATATCGTAAAAAAACTTAGCAAAAAATCGATATTAACATTTTATATTTAAATTGAACAGTGTATAGCATTAAATCAGTAGATTTTAGGGATTAATTTGTATTTTACTCGAGTTCGATATTCAATATAACCGTCCATTCCCTTAACGAGCATTTCCTCCTCGAATTTTATCCGGATTATTAAAATCATTACTCCAATTGTAGCGGGAATTAATGATATCCACGATCCTAACGCAATGGGTAATCCAAGTATCATTAAAACTGCTCCAGAGTAGAGTGGATGGCGAACATGACTGTATAACCCTGTATCGATGAGCTTTTGGTCTTTGTTTATATCCAGTAGTTTTGAGGCGTATGCATTTTGTACCATTGCAATATCCATGATTATAAGCCCAATATTAAAGACTACAAGCCCTATAATTTCCACCATAAAAGGAATTGAAGACCATTGATTGCGATAATCAAATACTGGTAATAATGCTGCACCAAAAAATCCGATAGCAAGAATCGGCAATATAAATTTATCTGATCCTGCAGAACTTTTTGTTTTCTCTGTGACACCGACTTTTTTCACCTTCATTCGGTTTCGAAGAACTCGCGGATTCTTCTTGTTTATGAGATAGAAACTGATGGTTATGTTAATAACAAATGATATGATGAATAACCAAGCTTCAATCCATGACCAATCTTGAGCGAGGGGGAAAAACATGAGTATAAATAAGACAGAAATGTATACTGGGATGAGTGCTATTGTCCAAAGAGGAAGTGGTTTATCACTCTTATCATTTTCATTTTGTGGCATTTCATTTGACATGATTTTATTGAATGATTTTCAGAATTAAAAATTATTGAACGGGAAAACATTTATATAATTAAGTTAAATAAACTAAAAATCTAAACCATTTTAATTACAAGTGAAAAAAATGAATGATTGGAAATCCTTATTAAATAAAGACCCTATAGATTGGCTTTTAGAAGAAAATAATCCTTCAGTTCGATTTTTTACTTTAACTGAAATTCTATATAAACCTAAAGATAATGCAGATGTAATATTGGCAAAAAAAGAGATCATGAAATCTGGACTTGTTCCAAAAATTCTTAACAAACAAATAAATGGTGAACATTGGTTAAACCGTAATAACTTTTACATTAAAGCAAAATATAAAGGAACTGTATGGAGTTTTATACTCTTAGCAGAACTCAATGCGGATGCAAATGATGAGCGAATCAAAAAGACCTGTGAATTTATTCTTAATAATTCGCAACATCGAGCAAGTGGTGGGTTTTCTGCTCGTGGTAACGATGATAATGGAGGTACTCCTGAATTAGTAATCCCATGTTTAACAGGTAATATGATATGGGCTCTTATAAAGTTTGGATATTTGGAGGATTCAAGGGTTCAAAATGGAATTGATTGTATTTTGAAATATCAACGATTTGATGATGGAATAGACAAGTCTCCAAGCGGTTGGCCTTACGAGAAAAAGGAAAAATGTTGGGGAAAACACACATGTCATATGGGAGTTGTAAAAAATTTGAAAGCACTTTCAGAAATTCCTCCTAATATGAGATCAAATGAAGTTGAAGAGACAATTAATAGAGCAGTAGATTATCTGCTCAATCACCGCATATACAAAAAAAGCCACGATCAGAATGTTATAGCTAAGCAAGAGTGGACTCAATTTGGTTTTCCATTAATGTGGAAAATTGATGCCTTGGAAGTTTTAGATATATTAACAAGGTTAGGATATAAAGACGATCGTATGCGCGACGCTTTCGATTTAGTTATATCTAAGCAAGATAAGAATGGTCGATGGAAGTTAGAAAAATCATTTAATGGGCGAATGCAAGTAAGAGTCGAACAAGTAGGCAAAGAAAGCAAGTGGATCACATTGAACGCTTTAAAAGTGTTAAAAAAATATTATGATTTAACTAATTAAATAAACTAAAAAATTGAAGAGAAATAAGAAATGTACGAAAAAAATTTAGCAGCGCCATGTGGAATCTATTGTGGGATGTGCCGTCAATATCTTGTCTTGAAAAAAGATTTATTGGAAGAAAGAGGTTTTAAAATAGGTTGTAAAGGCTGTCGAATCCGTCATAAAAATTGCGCTTTTATTAGAAGAGATTGTCCTAAACTAAGAAAAAAGGAGATAGACTTTTGTTATGAGTGTGAAAAATTTCCTTGCCAAAACTTAAAAAAAATAGATAAAACATACAGAGAACGATATTTTGTAAATTTAATTGAAAATTTAAAAAGAAATAAGGAAATAGGAGTTGACAGATGGCTCCAAGAGCAAAAAGAGCTCTACACTTGTCCCGAATGCGGGGGAGAAATCTGCATTCATGATGAAGAATGTTATGATTGTGGGAATAAAATTAATCCGAATATAAAATAATAGGAAAAAAAAAAATTAAAGATAAATCTTAATCTTCATAATAGTAACAAACTCTTCTTATTCCGTTCACAACTGCTTGATTAATAAATTTAATATTTAGGTTGCTATTATTTTCTAACCACTCATTAATTCTAGGTTCGGCTTTAGATGCTTTTAATGGAAATTCTACACATTTACATTTAATTTCATTCATCTATATAATATTGTTATTCCAAAAAATCCGTATGTTGTATTTATTGCATTCTAATTATTTATAAGCTTGATCTTATTTCTTTGTCCTGAAGGAGGACCAAAGGGAGGAAAAGTGATAGCAACAGGTACCCCTAAAGAGATAAAAGAAAGTATAAATTCTAAGACCGGCTCTTATTTATTAGAACTTCATTAGATACTGATATTAGAAAAAAAAAAAGAATTAGTTTGTAGAAAATATTTTGGAAGTTTTATTTTCTCTTCCATAATATTAATAGTACTACGCCTATAACGGCTAAAGTTCCTCCTCCAGCACCTAGAGCAATAAGGAGTGTATTTCCAAGAGCATATGGTTCCATCGGTAAGCCCAATTCCTCCTTTGCTAACGCATTTACGATTACATCCCTGAATTTTGGTAGCCAATCAAGAATTTGGGTCATTTGCGCAGTAGAAATACCACCATTATTAGTTCTTAAATTATCATATGTAGTACTGGATGATTCTGCCTGATACCATTTATTTATTCCACTTGCACTTACGAGTGAATATTCGCTTGTTTCATTCCAGAGTGCATCACATTGTGAATCTGTTAAGCCTGTTGAACCTTCTGTTAAGCCAACTTCGAAGTAGGGGGGTCCTAGTAAAGGTGGATCAATTTCACTTAAAAATCCATCAGGTAAAATACTTATACCCTGAATAGTACCGTTAGCCCATTGTTCATAAAATGAAAGTTGAGCAAGTTCTGGTATAGTATATCCTGTTTCATACTCAATAAGTTGTGGAACTCGTATTGTAAGAAAAGCACCCAACCAGGTTAGAAGCGTTGTTAATTCACCTACAGTGAGACTAAATGCTGCGAGTAAATTTAATTGGAGGCTTACATCTCCTAGCATCGCACCAACCCATACTAAGATACCATCCATATTGACAAAAGTGTGAGCATTCGCTTCATTCCATAAATTCATAGTTTCAGTAAGTGAAAGGCTACTAGGAATTGGCAATCCAACCTCGAAATAAGGCGCACCCGCAAAGACAGCACTAAGTTCATTTAATAATCCATTAGGTAAAACCGCAGCCCCTTGTATTGTCCCATTAGCCCATTGTTCATAGAATGCGAGTTGTGTTAGTTCTGATACGGTATACCCTGTTTCGTCAAAAAGCAAAAGTGGAACGAGATTAGTCATAAAATTCCCTAGCCAACCTAGTAGTATGGTTAATTGAGCTGTAGTGAGACTAAATGCTCCGATTAAATAGCCTTGGAGGGTTACATTTCCTTGCATCGCACCAACCCATATTAAAATCCCACTATCGTTTACAAATGAGAATGAATTTGAAATATCCCAAAGATTCATGCATGTGGGTACTGTAATGTTAGTGGGATTTGGAACGCCTGCTTCAAGACCGAAAGTATCTTCTGGTAGCGTATCCTTGAAGAGACTTAAATCAATTCCACCTTCGACAACGGATCCGTTAGCCCACTGAGCGTAAAATACTAATTCAGCATACAGTTCTATAGTATACGGTGGTGAATATGTTGATTTAACCACAACATCCCATAGATAGTTTTTTATATAGCCCGCAAGATATTCAAGTTGAGTCCATGTAGCATTGTAAAGGGTTTGCATGGTTGCATTTAGCGCCTGGTCACCTAATGTTACATTAAGGTAGAGTTCCATATAACCCAGAAGACCCGTCCCTAATTCAAGATCTGTAATTAATCCTGGTAAAGGACCCACGCCATATAGTAAATTATTTTGAGCAGCAACGGTATAACCAAGGTTTACCACATCAAAATCACCCGCTAGCGTATCATAATAATCTGAAACCCCTTGGGGCGTGGCATAATCTGCTTGAAATGTAGGGCTATTAAAGAATTGTGCCTTAGCAGCAGGATAACCAATGGCACCAGCAACACCAGTTATTGTTTGGTTTATCGCTAGGGCTGCTCCTGAACCGTTGATAATAAGCGGTAATGCTGTTACTGCCTCTTCCTTAAGAGCAGATAAGACCGCAGGTGTTGCAAGAACGGGCAGTTGTGCTTCTAAGGAAGTAAGTGCTCCTTCTTCAATACCCAAAAGTACATCCGGTGTACCTAAAACGGGTAATTGTTCTTCTAAAGTTGGAATGGCTTCCTCTTCAACAGCTAAAAGGGCGTCAGGAACTCCCTCAGCAATTTGGTCGACGAACATTTGATTTACAAAAAACCCTGTTGGTATTAAACCACCACCAACAACTATTAAAATTATTCCTATTATTAATTTAGATTTGGACATAAATAATATTACGCTAATGGTATATTTAAAGTTATCACATAAGTGTAAAAAATTGATCGAACCGTAGGATTAGTAAATTCAGATAAAGATTTCTCTATTTATCCAATTAAAAGATGCTAATAATATCTTTTATCATATATATGCTATTCCTATTGATGATTAAATTTATATAATCTGGGGAACAGAGGAAAAATTTCCAGTCCTTATGAGTATAATTTTAAAATTATAGTAGTATTATTTTATTTGGTTATAGAAATCTAGAATTATTTTATGTCTTTTCTCTGCAATTTGTTTTGAATAATCCAAATATATCATTTCTTTCAGCCTTAAAATTTTATTTTCTAAATGATAAATAACTTGTTCGATGCCCCCGTAATTTTTTATCGTAAATCCTATAGTTCTATATAAACCTATTGCTCCTAGAGCGTCCAATTTATCTGCATCGGATAGAATTTTAGCTTCAAGAGTTTCAGGTTCCAATTCATTAGAAAAGGAATGAGCTCGAATGCAATGGAAAATATTTTCAACATCTCCAATGGCAATGTTAAAGTTGTTTTTAATTATAAAATTTTCAGCGATTTCAGCTGAAATTTCAGCGTGATTTTTTACTTCATCATGTTTTTTAAGATATCTCCCCACATCATGAAGTAAAGCGGCAATTTTAATTACTGGTAAATTTGCGTTTAAAACTACTCCTATTTCTGAACTTAATTTTAGTACTCGTTCGACATGCGTAAAACCGTGTATGTCATTTTTCTCAGAATTATTGTAGGCAAAAACTCTTACTTTTGAGAGTATCTCATTACTATTCATAATCTTTTTTACAAGCGCAAATAAAGATTTGATTCAGAAATAAATTACATTAAAAAAAACACAAAAAAAATGTAAAAAAATAAATTTAGCGAAAAATTAGACTTCTTCTCCCCGTTTTCTGGCCTCAATATCTTTCAGGTCTTTTCTTAAAACTTTGCCAACGAGAGTTTCGGGAAGCTCTTTTCTAAATTCTATAAATTTTGGTACTTTATATGGTGCAACAGTTTGTCTACAAAATTCTTTTATTTCAGCTTTAAGTTCTTCAGATTCATTGAATCCATCTTTAAGAACAATGAAAGCTTTTACTTTTTCACTACCGGGTATATCCGGATTAGGAAGCCCAATTACGGCAGCATTTTCGATAGCTTCGTGTTCAAATAATACATCCTCAACTTCTCTTGGATATACTTTAAATCCACTAACATTTATCATGTCCTTCTTCCTATCAACTATATAGAAATAGCCATCTTCGTCCATTGTCGCGATATCTCCCGTTAAGAGCCAGTCACCCTTTATTTGACCCGCCGTAGCTTCAGGTTTGTTCCAATAACCTTTCATAACTTGAGGTCCTTTGATCATAATTTCACCCGATTCGCCAAGAGGCATAATTTTGGTATAATCGTCAATATCTACGATTTTTAGTTCCGTATCAGGAATTGGCATTCCAACAGAACCAATCTTCCTTTCTCCTTGAATAGGATTAGTAGTAGCAACCGGTGATGTCTCTGTCAGTCCGTAGCCCTCAATAATTTTGCCACCTGTTCTTTTTTCAAATTCTTTAAGGACTTCAGGAGGCATAGGGGCAGCTCCTGTGTTACATATTCTAATAGATTTCATATCTTTAGCATAATCTTCTAAATCATCCCGTTCTAATAAACGCATATACATTGTTGGCACTCCTGGAAACATAGCGGGACTAGTTGCTTTAATTAATTCAAATAAAGATTTTTGGTCGCGAGGATCTGGATTTAAAGCAA
>SOKP01000200.1 GCA_004375715.1 Promethearchaeota archaeon
GGAGTAGATATACTCACCAAAGATGTTGAATTTAGACAAGGCGAAGTAGCAACTTTAAGCATATGGGATATTGGTGGTCAACAAAGGTTCGAATTCATCCGATCAACATTCTACAAGGGAGCTGCTGGTGCGTTATTAGTGTTTGATTTAACAAGAGAACAAACTTACATCGAAACAAGAAAATGGCTAACGGAAATAAGGCAATTTAGTAGCCAAAACATACCCTTTATATTAATAGGGAATAAAGCAGATTTAGTTGAAGATGTCGGAGAAGTAATAGATAGAGAAGAAGCTCGGGCTTTTGCTGAGAATGAAGGTAGTATTTACATTGAGACATCCGCAAAAACAGGTATTAATGTTGACGACGCCTTTACTGAACTAACACGTAGAATTGTTGAGTCAAGAACTCAATAAACCTAACTTATTCTTTTTTTAGTTCCAAAACATAGATTTTACTACTTTTAATTTCGTAACATGTTTTATTCTTCTTCGAAATTCCCACATAAATCATCGTGTATAATTTTGATAGCGTCTTCGATGCTTTCTCTCTTTATAACTAAAGAGATGTTCATTTCCTCAGTACTTTGAGTTATCGCTTTCACATGGACCTTTCTCTTTTCTAAAGCTTGAAATATCATTACTTTTGTCAAATTTTCTAAGACTTTAAAACCTGTAACATTTATTATTGCGACTTCTTCAGATTTAATTTCAAAAAAGTCTGTAAAGTAACCTGAGCTTTCTAACGCTTCTACTGCTCTGGTGGAATCTGCTTCTTTCACGATAAATGAAGTACTAATTTCCGAAGCACTTTGAGCAACTAAGGAGACGCTTATCTTATTTTTGCTCATGACTTTAAATATTTTGGCTAAAACGCCAGGCACATCAACTAAACTCCCTGAAGAAACAGTTATTATTACTGCGTCCTCAACAGTGGAAATTCCTTTGATTTCATTTTTATCAGTCATTGCAGATATTGTAGTAAATTCAACTCTCTCAAGAGGTTTGTTGAAGTTTCTCAGTTCAAGTGGAATCTTTTCATTTTCAATTGCTTCAAGACATTTCGGATGGAGTATTTTTGCGCCAAAATTTGCTATATGTTTTGCTTCTTTGTAGTCTAAATGTTTTATGAGCATTGATTTTGAGATGTATTTTGGATTTATAGCTAGCAATCCATCTACATCTTTCCATAAAATTACTTTTATGTTCTTATCGTTCGCAACTTCGTATATCGAATGTGCAAGAATAGTTGCGGTATAATCTGAACCTCCTCTCCCGAAAGTGGTTGTGTATCCAATTTTATTTCTCCCTATGAAGCCAGTTATAGCGATTATTATATCTTTTTTAGTGTTCTCTAGTAAAGGGATTATTAATTTTTTTACACGAATATTAGTAAATTCATAGAAAGGATATGCGTTGTTAAACTCATCATTTGTTATAATGACTTTATTTGCTGGAATATAAACTGATTCTAAGCCTTTACTTAAGAGATATTGGTTCAGAATGTATGTAGATAAAACCTCGCCGAAACTTAGGACATAATCTTTGTAATACGGCTCTAATCCGAACTCTTTAATATCCTCTAAAGTGTCTTCCAATTCACTAAGTCTTTTATCAACCCAAACTTTCGCGTTCGCGTAATGCTCAGTATCTTCGTCAAAGATTTGTTCAATAGTATTAATATGTTTACTCTCTAAGATTGCAATATTATCATCAAGAACTTTTGAATCGTTAACATTTAATGCCGTATTCAATAACAAATCCGTTATTCCATTAAATGCTGAAGCCACAATTATTTTTTTATCATCCTTATAAATTTCTAGTATGTCGAGAATTTTCTTGAAAGCGTTCTTATTAATTAAACAGCTTCCACCAAACTTCATAATAACAATTGGAGTCATAATATTACCAGATGCAATAAAATTACTTTTTTAAGTATTAAAAGAAAAAAAGTCTTATTAGTATGTTGGAATAAAGGTTCTTTATCTTAAGGATTTTTCTTAGAATTTTAAAAATCTTGAAAATAAGTTATAAAAATAAGAGATTTCAAGTTAGATTATCTTCCCAGTAATTTTTCAGTTTCTTTAATTTGTTCATTAATACTTTTTTCAATTGTAGATAACTTATTCTTCTTTTCCTCAAGTTCATCTCCAGTGATTTCCCCTGTAAGTTCCTTCATATCAAAATCTAACGCCATTTTGGTAATACTCGCTTTCTTTATTTTTAGATCCATCAAAGCTTTTTCTAAACCTGCCTTTTGCGCTGCATCGCTTACTACGGTTTGTGCGGGCATATCAACTGTAGTTTTATCTGGCACGACATCAGGTTGAGTCTTTACTTTAGATTCTTCAGGAGGTTTAGGAGGTGCTACTTTTGGTGGGGTTTTAATCAAAGTAGTGGGGCTCACGGGTATAGGAGGTGGAGAGGGTTCTTTTGGTATTTCTGACATCTTAGTTGTTGAAATTTTAGGCGTTTTCTGAATCTTGGGTGGGGTGTTCTTCACAGGTGGTACGAATCCCGAAGGTATTTTTTTACTTACTAACTCTGTTGGTGAAATCGGTACGGGTTTTTCTGATACAGTAGGATTAGAGACATGGCCGAATGGTGATATCTTCAGTTTATTTTTAGCATCTTTAGGTACTTCCATTACAGTTTTTGGTCTTTGTTTTACCATAAAATCTGCAGGGTTTAGATTCAAACCTACAACTGTTTTATTGATTTTAGGCTGAATGAGCATCTCAGGTTCATCTTGTTTTTGAATCACTACTTTTTTTTCTTCTATTGGTTTTACAGGTTCAGTTAATTCGGATTTTATCCCAGCTACTTCTACTTTTTTAGGAATAAGTTGTGGACTAGCAGCAGGTATTTTTGGTTTCACTAAACCTTCAACTTTAGGACTATCTGGTAATGTAGGTTTTTTAAGTTTAGGCGCCGTTTCTATTGGTTTAGGTGGTGTTT
>SOKP01000102.1 GCA_004375715.1 Promethearchaeota archaeon
CCAATTGTGAAAGCTCCTATGCGTTTTCCTCTAATACCGGCTAGTTTCATTATTTTCTTGTTGTGTTGAGATGCGATCTGAACAAAACCGTTCCAACACGTACCTAAACCTAAGGATTCTGCTGCTAGCTACCGTAGGTAATAATTATACCTATGTTATGATCCGCAAGTGGCATATCCAGTTGCGAAGAGACAATAATAACATGAGGAGCATCCATGAATACAGGATTTTTATATACTTTTTTCCGAGCTTCAAAACCATCCTCATATTGTGCTCTCATTCCAAGCGTATTCAATAGTGTATCAATTACCATATCTGATAAACTCCGTAACTTTTCTTGATCAGAAATAATTGTATACTTTTCGAATCTGAGATTGCTGCCTGTTGGTGCATACTGCATAAGATCCAGGACTTTTTTTAAAATGTCTTTCGGGACTTCTTTTTTTTTGTAATGCCTTATAGAACGGTGAGCTCTAAGAAATTTATACAGATTATCATATGGTACGATGGTATCTAGGTTTTCAATCCCTTCAAATGAAAACGCCTCGTCTCCAAAATCTTCGTAAATTATTGCATTTTGTGGACAGACTGCGATACAATGTCCGCAAAGCATACACATATTGTCTACATCTTCAAAAAGGACTTTATTCCTGGCTTCATCTAACAAATAAAATCGACATTCTTGAATACATAATCGGCACCCATTACATTTTTCATAGTCTATTCCCACAATCGGCATATTTTTCCACTCAATATTTGCATTTTTATAGATTTTATTAAAGAATAGAATTTCTTTAAATTTTCTGTTTAATTATCCCAGTATTTTGAATTATTTCAATGAAAAAGAACTGGTATAATTTGAATCAACTGAGAATGATTTTTAAAGTTTCAAGAATTTTAAAAAAGTATGATAAGTGAATTTTACGAAGATTTAGCGAATTTAGCGGTAAACTACGCCGTGGGTGTTAAAAAAGGTCAACGAGTAGCTGTAGTAGGACCTGTGATAGCATCAGAACTTTTTCAAGCTATCTATGCTGAAGTTCTGAAAGTTGGTGATCATCCATCATTAATTCCTCAAATCGAAGGAACACAAGAATTGCTTTATAAATATGGTTCTGACGAACAATTAGAATGTGTGGATAATGTCAGAAAAATGGTGATAAACGAGTTTGACTGTCTTATCAATATTTTTGCTGATTATAACCCGAAAAAACTTTCCTTAGTTGATCCTAAAAAAGTTGCCAAATCCCGAGGTTCACCTGCAAATCGAGAGCTCATGAAAAACTACATGGAAAGATATGCGAAAGGCGAATTGAATTGGGTTATTGTTCCTTTCCCATGCAATGCATTTGCTCAAGAAGCAAACATGGACCTGTTCTCGTACTTTGATTTTGTTAAGAAAGCATTGCTCTTAGATAAGGACGATCTAGTAAAAGAGTGGAAGGATGTTGAGAAGAAGCAAGATAAACTCGTCGAATATTTAGATAAGGTGGAGAAAATCCAAGTTTTAGGCGAAGATACTGACTTAACCGTTTCAGTGAAGGGTAGAAAATGGGTAAATTGCTGTGGACATAATAACTTACCTGATGGCGAAGTTTTTACAAGCCCTTTAGAGGATTCTGTGAATGGTCATATTAGATTTACATATCCTGGAATATACGGCGGAAGGGAAATAGAAAACGTTTACTTGGAATTTAAGGATGGAAAAGTTACCAAAGCTACGGCAGATAAAGCTGAAGAACTACTTCACGAAATAATAGCAATCGAAGGTGCTAAAGTCCTTGGTGAATTTGCTCTCGGAACTAACTATGGTGTCACCGATTTTACAAAAAACATGCTTTTTGACGAAAAAATTGGAGGAACTATGCATTGCGCATTAGGCGCAGGACCACCCGAGACAGGATCAACCAACGAAAGCGCAATTCACTGGGACATCCTAAAAGATATGACCTTACCAGGTTCAAAAGTTATTGCCGATGGGAAGGTTATTTACGAAGAGGGCCAGTGGAAGATTTAAACAATTTAAACAAAACTATTTTTTTTCTTTCATATTTTATTAGCTAATAAAACTTTTAACTAAATTTTCTCTTTTAATTTTTAATTAAATTATAATTCCGCAGAGATATGACAAAAGAGGAAGATACTCTTACTAATCAAAATAGAAGGATTTTAAGCATAGATGTATTTAAAGGGCTAACTATCCTTTTAATGGTTTTTCTTAACACTTTTCATCCCTACAATGACGTTCCAGCTTGGTCTAAGCACGCTGGGGAATATGGATTAACATATGTTGATTTAGTGGCGCCCTTTTTTGTTTTTATGCTGGCACTTAATATGAAAATCTCGTATAAACGGCGCGTTGAAAAATTTGGGAAGAAAAGAGCAGCATTTAGATTTATCCGCAGATTTTTAATTTTCATTGGTATAGGTCTACTACTGACTATATATATCGATTACGACGGGTTTTACTTTCGATGGGGTACCCTTCAAGTGTTAGGGTTTTCAGGATTAATAGTTTTACCTTTACTCGAATTAAAATCATCCGTGAAGCTAACCTTTGCCATCATTTTTATAGTTTTACATCAGTTAATTCTTCTCACACCTGCAAGCGTAATAATTTACGATTCAGTAGAAGGAGGTATTTTAGCAGTACTTTCATGGGGTTCTATGATGATTTTATCCTCGTTTTTAGCCGAGGGATTGGGAAAGGGTAAAGAACATGTAAAGCACTATTTCTTGTATGGGGGGTTGATTTGCTTACTAATTGGGATTGGAACTGGTTTCATTTGGGGTGTAAGTAGACCTTATATTTCAATGCCTTATATTTTAATTAGCGTAGGAGTGGCCTCGATACTTTACTATCTCTTATATTTTATATTTGAAGGATGGGGAACAAATTATAATTTCATTAAAAAAGAGAGGATATTCAGCGTTGTGGGGAAGAATGCGTTTATTTTTTATTTAATTCATATGTTGATTGCATACACGATTTATTCGATATTCCCTTTCGATACTCCTAGCATAATTCTCTTCCCATTAGCTATTGTTCATACTGCTTTTATTTGGCTACTAGCGTATTACATGAACAAACTCGAAATCTTTATCGTTATATGAGATGGAATATCTTAGAAGAACAATTTCAATTATTGATAGTAGAACTTTCTAAGTTAAAAATAATCTTTTATTCGAAACCATCTATATGATCTGATACCTTGTGTTACTTCTAGCAATTTTTCTCTCATTATTTTTAAGAATAAATGCGTAGGATAGTACTTTAAAAGAGTATTAACTCGATTAAAAATAAGCCATCTTAGCTTCATTGTGTATTGAAACTCAGAATAAATGTATTTAGTTAATAAATGTAAATAGAATGTGGTAGATTTTTTTACCTTTTGTAAATTTTTTAAAATTGCGTAAGAGGCAAATTCAGCGGTTTTTTGTGAGTAATAAATTCCCTCGCCCCAAAACGGGTCAACAATACCAGCTGCATCACCTATTAAAATTACTTTATTTTTATAAATAGGAGTGACCTTGAAATTTCCAAAGGGGATGGGGTGCCCAGATATTTCGGAAACAACTTCTGGATTTATACCCAACGCAGATATGAAATTGTGCAACGCTTTTTCAAAATAACCTTTATTTTTTCTAATAAGACCTCCACCACCAAGAATTACTTTATCTTTATTTGGAAACAACCAATTATATCCATATTTTAAAAATCCAAATGAAATCATAGGATAATTAAAAAGTTCTTTATCTAAATCCTTTCTATCTATAAAACATTCAAGTCCTGTAGCTAAATTATAATTCCATTGCTCTTTACTAATTATTCGATTACGAATAAATTCTTGCTTTACTATACTATTAGCTCCATCAGCTCCTATGATAAAATTTGATTTAAATTTATCGCCTTTCGATAAACTTATTTCACAAGATTGTAAATTTACCTTCTCGACTTTATCTCCTTCGATTACATCTACACCTGCTTCCTTCGCCTTGTCCAAAAGAAAATTGTCATATACTAATCTGTCCACTATGTAAAAAGGAAACTGGGAAATATTGATTGACATAATTCTTTTTACTTTATAATTAATTTCAAAGCGATTCGTAAAATAATTTATAATATGCATATTCATAAGTGATTCCGCCGTTTCGCCGAATATTCTCTTTAATAACTTAAATGTTTTAAAGGTCAGGATACCTCCACATAGCTTTTGTCGAGGAAAAATATTTTTATCGATTATCTGTACATTGAGTCCGAGCCTCTTTAACAAATAACCCGCAGTAGATCCACCTGGACCCCCTCCAACTATGATAACGTCGTAATCAACGCTTTGTTGAGATATTCTATTCACCTAATTTATTTGATATGACTTCTATTCTTTATCCAATAAAAATAATAATATGATCATATAGTTAACTCCTTTTTTTATTTATAGTTTAAAGTTTAAAATCTATTTTAAATTTAAAGTTAAATTAAGGCATTAGATATTTTCATGGATAAAGCTTAAAAACTAAAATTACATATAAAATTATTAGAAGAAATTCAATTGGATCGATATTTTTAACAATAATATTGATTTATTAAATTAATTAGATCATGAGTATGTTAGAAAAACAGTTTCTATTATTTAAAATAGAAGAAGAAAACGAAGATTTTGTAGAAATTGAAGTTGAAGATGGTCCGATTCATATGCTTTTAGATAAGTTCTTTATATTCATAATCGTAGATCCCGAGGAAAAAAAAATATGGATTTGGCATGGAGAGAACGCAAGTATTAGAAAAAAATTCATTGCGGCACAAAAAGCACCGGAAATTAGAGATAATTATGGCGTAGACTTTAAAATAACTGCAATAGACGAGGGAAGCGAACCATCTGAGTTTAAAAAATTGGTTGGTTTATAACTTTACTTAGAATATTTAGTAAACTGACAGATTCTTCAATTAGACTAAACGTTCCATCGCTTTTAGAATTAAAAATCACACTATAATAAATATGAATAATATTTGATGCTATCACATTTATATATTTCAATATCTTAACGAAATATAATATCTTCATTTATAATAAAAAGGGCAAAAAAAATGATGAAAGTTGTTATTAGAAACATACTCTATACTCTTTTACTCCCTATTGTGATATTTTTTTTCGGATTGGTTCTGAGTTTTATGTTTACTCTATTACTTCCTGGTGACCCGGTTCTTGCATATTTACCTCCTTCTTTTACAGCAGAACAATATAATGCAATGCTTCATCAATTAGGATTTGATCAACCTTTGATTGTCCAGTTCTTTAGATATCTTGGCGATGTACTTACAGGGAATCTAGGGATTTCTGGTTCTATCTCATCAGGTCAACCAATAATCGAACTTTTAACTGCGAGAATTCCAAGAAGTATTGAATATACAATATTACCGATTGTTTTAGGTTTGATTGTAGGTATTTTACTAGGGGTATTATCAGTTAGAGTTAGATACAGGGTGATTAAACTATTAATTCAAATTCTCATTATTTTAGGAATTTCGATGCCTGTGTTTGTCGTAGGGATGTGGTCCCAATACACTTTAGCATTTCAATTGGGACTTTTTCCAGCGATAGGAGATCCATTTTTACCGTCTGGTATATTATTTATTTTAACTTTGTTTCTCACGACAAGACAAGTTCGTTCAAATTATTTCAAGAAGTCAGAGGAAAAACATATTTTATCCAATGGCTTGCAAATTATTTTTAATACAAGCGTTTTAATTGCTAGCATTTTCCTTCTCGAAGCTACTTTCGGAATACATGGATTTTTTGAACTTATTATAGCTGCAATTCATTTTTATGACTATTGGTTGGTCAGGGCATGCGTATTTATCCTAATTGGAATTTCCGCAATTTCTCTATTCCTATCAAACATCATTTACACATTGTACAATTACTTCAATGAAGAAAGGCAAGTGAAAATATTTGCTACATGCTTCGGGAGAAACGAGCAAGTGGTTGAAGAAGGCGCTCGATATGGCTTCGATACAGACCAAAAATTTAAAGATTTTACACTTTATCGCCTAAAATCTCCATTAACCATAATTGGATTAGCGATTGTAGTGTTTACTATAATTGTAGCTATATTTCCACAAGTATTAACTCCATTTTCTATGCAAGAAGCATCCGGAATATATCTTGGTTCTTGGGATCCGCCGTCTCCAACTCACCCGTTAGGACAAACTAGGTTTGGACGCGACGTACTTGCATTATTGGTATATGGCGTATCAACATCGATAAAAGTTTGTATCTTGCCCGTTCTCGTAGGAATTGCGATAGGAGCGTCATTTGGTTATTTATCTAAACTTCACAGGTGGGTAAAAGGGTTGGTATTGGGATTCATGATAGTCCTTTTCATAATACCCAGCGTACTAGTGATAATATTATTCTTGAGTATTGTAGGGGGAGATATATTAGTGATAATGAGCATAATGGCAATGTATGCGATACCTTGTGTCACTTTAATAATCAGTAAGGGAAACTACAGCTTAAAATTAACCGCAAAGAAGCTAATTGCATATTTTCCTTTATTCGTGGGATTCAATATTTTGTTATTCGAAGCAATAGGTTTCCTTGGGTTTTCTCCTCCTCAGATAATAACATTAGGAAATAGTATCAGTATCGCAAGAATGCATTTATACGATGCTCCATGGGCGTTCTTTTGGCCCGGTTTGGCACTTTTTGTTTTAGTTATGGGATTTTTTACACTCCACTATGGTTTAAAAGAACCGATACCAATAATAGATAATAGATAATAAAAATTTTAACTTTTTTTTTTTATTTTTAGAATTCAAGAGATACAGATCGTGAAATTTATGTTTCACTTTTGAAAATGTATAAGGTTTATTTATTTAAAAAAGATGTTAGAAATGATTTTTAATAAATACTTCCAATAGATATGAAAGGAATAAAACTTTTAAAAAAGAGGTTATAAAATATGGTAAATATAAGAAACCCACATGCAACTAAATATGAATTACAAGAAAGGTTGATTTATGTAGAAACAAGACTTTTAGAACATTTTAACGAAATTTATTCTAAACTTGAAAATGAAATAGACTATAAAGTAATACTTGAATACATAAAACTATTAAGGGAAAGTCTCGTAGTTGATTTAAAAAATATGAAAGCTGGAAACTTTACGAGATTAAAATTTAAACTATAAAGAGGTTAAAAAATGTATGAAAAAAAAAGAAAATAATTTTGATTAAATTACTGCGAAGAAATGATTATCGATCTTATTTTGGTATGCTTTAATTGTGTTTTCAAGCCTATTTTTTTTCTTTCTTATTGTTGTAATTGGCAATTCTTCCTTCAAACACTTTAACAAGTCTTAGTAGTATTCTTTTTTTATCTTTTATTTTCATTCCTGTATGCATTGTTTTTATATAGAATTTAGATGTAGGATTGAGTAAATCCCATAATCGTGATTTCGATAACATTACCCTATAATAATACGATTCTACAAGCTCTTCTTCAGTCATGAAATTTGACATAATTTTTCACCTTACTCACGATAACTCACTCACTATAGTATACCTTATATCTCCGTATTTATTTATCGTAGCAGAAGTTATAATAAATTGAGCAGAAGATACCTTTTTACCGCTAGTAGCGTATTCAAAAGTAATGGTCTCTCCTACTTGAACGTATCCTTTTGTAGTATCTTTTATCGTAAATTTCACTCTTAAAGGATCTTTTGCAAGTATCGTTAATATGTTATTTGCTGCCGTATTACACAACGCAACGGAAATAGATGAAGAAAATGAAAATTTTAGAGAAATTAGAGATATCGATGCTCCTATTCACACTCTTTTAGTTTCATCCTCAATTTTCTTAATTGTAAACCCTGTAGGTAAAGAAGTTTGGACATGGCTTGGTAAGAATGCGAGTATGCGAAAGAAATTTATTGCAACTCAAAATGCAGCTAATGTTAGAGACATGTGTGGTGTAGATTTTAAAATTCTTACAGTTGACGAGGGAAGTGAACCGTCTGAATTTAAGAAAATAGTAGGTCTATAACAATTTCTCTTCTCTAAAATATTCGAAAAAATTTCAGAAGGGCAAATCATAATATGTAGATGTGCTTTAAATAGTACGGATGTATATACAAAAGGGTGTGAAATTAATCTTTCACGATCATTAATTTAATGGTATCTATTGCAATGAGTTATAGAGCGATTGAGCTATAGTATAAAAGGCATATTCAACATTTTCACCAGTTAAAGCGCTGGTTTCAATGTATCCTAAATTAAGATAACTTGCAAGATCAGCCCCTTTTTCAGACGTACCCCCTAATTCTTGGCCAATATCTTTTTTATTTCCAATAATATAACCAGTTATAGCTGGCCTATCCGTTAGTTGGTTCTGAATGTCATAATACCAATTTGAAACGCTTTCTAGCGAGTTTGGATTTGACAGATCGAATATGAGGAATATGCCATCAGATCCTAAATAGAATTGTTGTCTCATAGTTTCGAATTTTGCTTGCCCTGCTATGTCCCAGAGGACTAATTGTATGTAAGACTCTTCTATTTGAAATATCTTATCCGAGACGTGCACCCCAAGGGTTGGAATATAATGCCTTAGAAATGCGTTATTCGTATATCTTAATATTAACGAGGATTTACCAACAGAAGGATCGCCACAGATAATTATTTTAAATTTATAATTAATTAATTTGGCTTCTTTTATTTTCTGATCAGGAAAAGCTTTTGCGTTTTCCTCAGCGATCTCGTTATTTTTAAATTCAATTAAAAATTGGTTGATAGTAAGGAAGAGTTTATCTAGAATAGCTATATAGCTCTCTCTTGGAGCTTTTGATTTTTGCAAGTGTGCAATTTTCTCAGCTATTTCTTCAAAGGAAGTTTCAAAATGACTCAAATATTTATAATATATAACATCGTCAGATTCATTAAACAATAAGGTAATTGCTCCTTGTCCAATCCCGCCTCGCCTTGTCTCATCATTCCATTTTAAATATTTTATTAATCCTTTTAAATTTAAGGAAGGAAATGGAAGAATTACTAACGATTCGGGAATAAGCCCTTTTTCTCCTGATAGAACTGTAATTGTCTTAACACTAATATGAATTCTACTCGATTGAGGAACATCTCCTAACCATACAAATGGATTTGGACCAACACCTTCGTCCAATTCGGTATACAATATTCCCTTTATTAGTTTAGCTTCCATCTTAATGTGATATTAATAAAAACAATAAATTGAAAATTTCTTAATATTATTATCGAGTAGAAATATAAATATTAACGCTTTTTAGATTAAAAATAATTAAAATAAAGACCTCTTTTCACACTATACTCCAAAATATTGGAAAGGGGGGATTTGAACCCCCGACCTCTCAGTTCCGAACCGAGATTAATGCTGAAATTCATAGGTTTCAGTATCATTCCAAGCTAGACCACCTTCCCAAAAGAGAGCCGTTTGAATGGAACCCAAATTGCGTCTGAAAGACTTACAAGTATAAAGGGATTAAAATAATAAGATTTAATCTTTTATATTTTCTAAGAGTGAGATTATCCGATAAATAGTAGTTCGCGAATGAAATGGAATATTTGCATCTTGAGATAAGTCTGTAATCATATACATTACACTACTGGCAAGAACTGCGGGAGAATCATCTTCACGCTTTAATTCTTCGATCCCCTTTTGAGCTACACGTTTTATATTTCTGGGAACGCCTCGATCATTAATCATTCCACTAAGTAAATAATCCACTTTTGAAAATGCGTCTAAAATCTCTTCAGTAAATTCTGGTCCCTTCGGCATAATCATCTCACTTTTTAATGTAGTCTAAAAAAAATAATAATAAAATACTCTATTACTTGACTTTTTAAATATTAATTAAAATTTAATTTTTTTGATTTTCTAATATAAATAAATTAAGTAGTAGTGATAGAATAATGGTAAAAGACTAGAAAATTCCAAATTCACGTATTTTTTTCGTTAATTTTGGAATTTCTTCTTCGAATGTTTTTAACTGATTATTATATCTATCATAAATTTCATTAAATGCTAAACTTCCAGCTTGATTCAAATCTTTAACGAAATTATAAGATATTTCAGATACCTCTGTAAAAACATTATTAAATTTATCAGTAATTTCTACTAACCTCGGTTCAACCTTTTTTCTTTGTTTTCGTTTCATGTTCCTCAATTTTCCTCGAGGGATTCTAATATTATCAATTAGCTTGTCACATTTATCTAAAAATAAATATGTGTTCGCTCGATTTTCTTCCGGTAATTTAGTTTCAATAATTTCTGTACGCCAAGTATTTATCCGTCCTCGCGCAAATGTGTCAAAATTAAGAGAAATAGAATCGATACCTTCCCTGACTAAAAATCGTAGAAATTCGGGGTCATCACTAGGAGCTTGGCCACAAATGCCAACTTTTTTATTTCGTGCATGGGCAGTTTTTATCAGATGACTTACAGATCTTCGAATTGATTCGCTATTGGTATTGTAATCATAACTATTCATTAAAGGAATCATTTTTTCATTATCTCTTCCTACACCATAGGTTAATTGAGTAAGGTCGTTGCTTCCAATACT
>SOKP01000218.1 GCA_004375715.1 Promethearchaeota archaeon
AAAATTTAAAAAACAAATTCAACAATTATACGGAGATAGACTGAAGAAGGTAATTCTTTATGGTTCCTACGCAAGAAATGAAGAAACTGTTGAATCAGATGTAGATTTGGCAATAATTTTAGAAGGTGATATTTCTCCCTTTAAGGAAATCGATAATATGAGCGAAATTGCATACGAATTTGTTTTAAATTATAATATTTTAATATCAATTCACCCTATATCAGAGGAACGCTATTTTTTAACAAGAACACCTTTTTTAATGAATATTAGGGAAGAGGGTATCTCAATATGAGTGAAATTAATGTTAGACTATTAGTTGAAAAGGCAAAGAAATTTATTAAAAGCGCAAAATTGTTGTTAGATAACGGCGATTTTGATAGCACTGCTTCAAGAGTTTATTATGCAATGCACTATATGGCTGAAGCATTATTATTTACTAAAAATCTGAAAATTAAAAGTCATAGAGGATTAATTTCTGTCTTTGGAAGTGAGTTTATTAAAACTAATATTTTTCCTAAAGAAATAGGGAGACAACTTAAAGATGCATTTGATAAAAGACAAATTGGAGATTATGAAATATCTGTTAAGATAAATAAAGAAGATGTTGAAAAACTGCTAGAAATCGGGCAAAATTTCATTGAAAAACTAGAGGAATACTTAAAAGAAAACAATTATCTCTGAATTCATTTTATTGTCTTTATTTTTCTATTAATTTCATAATTTTAGGGTATCATTAAGAAGCAAAATTCAGATTGATTTAATGTTATTCTTTAATTTAATCCTTATTTCTAGTACGAGAAAAATAGTTAATCCTATTCCAGTTATAAGAGCTCCTACAATAAAAGCAGCTTGATAAGATATAACTTCCTCAAAACCGCTACTGAGAAGAAAGTCTATCAATGGACCTGATATGAAAGTACCAGCTAATCCCCAGGAAAGAAAAAAAGTCGTATTATATACTCCAAATAATTTTGCCCTCCTTTTGGAAGGTATTAAGTTAGAGGCAATGACGTAGGAGGCTGCAAAAATAATGACTTCAGCCGTACCCATAAAGAAGCTTCCAACAAATATTAAAATCAAATTGTTTGTTAATCCCGTGGTAAGTAACGCGAAAATTGCTAATCCCACACCTAATATTAGAGTTCGAGCATGTCCGAACTTTTTGCTTAAAATACCAGCTAAAAACCCAATAGTTAGCACTGCTACCGATCGCGTGTTTGCAATAAAGCTCAGTAATATGCTATCTACCGCAAATCCAGTGTCTAAAATTAAATATTGGGAATAGATCGTTGCGATTGAATTGCGTCCAAAATTAATGAACGTCAAAGAAATTATGAAAACAATGAATATAGTTTTAAAATTATAGTTTTGCGACGTGTTTTCATCATTCTCAACTTCTACTTTCCCTATATCTTTAATTCCTCCTTCTGGTGTGAAAATCATAGGGATAGAAGACATAAACATAACTAATGCTGCTACAATAAATAGTGGTCCATCACGAAAGCCAAACCCGTTATTGTAGAGTAATCCTCCTAAAGATATTCCTATTATTCTTCCAAACCCACCAACGCTGGTTAATTGTCCCATTATTTTACTACGATCTTTAGATGGATAAATATCACTAATGAGAGCGCTCCAACTGATATTAGACATTGACCAAAACGCTTCAATACACATTAATCCAACAATAATAATGTATCCCGCTATTAACAAGTTAGAGACAATTGAGTGGACGAACCAGACAATTAATGTCCCGACACCTGCTAAAATTTCTCCCAATATGATAAATGTTCTGCGCTTTTGGAATTTGTCACTCAAGGGCCCCCAAACAAAATTTTGAAAAATAACACTTATTAACATTGGTAATGTTGCGTATAAAGTCGTTTCAGTTACAGATAAAAGCAGAAAATCTCTCATATAAATAGATAGGTAAGTATAAAACATACCCCTTCTAAACATTGCCAGCAATTGAAAAGAAGATAGCCCTAAAAATGTGCTCCTCAGTGAGATTTTTGAATTGATAGAGGGCATGATTGAGAATTAAAGATAAATATCAATGTCTTTTTTAGGAAACACTTTTAAGATTTTTGGTAATTCTACTCCTAATCTTATCCTCTCAACGATTTCTACATACTTAGGATAGATATTATTAAATATTTTGTATATTTCATTCCATGCCCTTTGTTCTTCTGTATTCTCGCCGATCTGCTTTCTGAGTTTAGGAAATATAGCTTTTGATTTCTTCCGATTTAAAAATTTAAAAAATAATTTCGTTACTTTTATTCTTATCTTTTCATATTCTTCTGGTCTAAAATTAGCGAGGGTATGACTTAAGTCATCATCCGCAATGGGAAAGAAATTGATACGCTTATCTTCAGGTTCGTCTGGATTTTTCACTAAGCTTAATTCTAGATCATCCGAAGCAATTTTTTCCAATAAGGGATAGAGTTGACCCGGAGTGATGCGAGTTTCTATTTGAATTTCAGATGCGATTTCTGAGATACAATAATGAAAATCGGGGTATTTTTCCAGATTTTCACTCCGATATGCATATTCTTTTTTTAATATTTCTATGATTATATTTTTTAATGCTTGGGGAATCTCCTTTTGATTAAATGAAAAAGATTTATCTTTTTGCTTCTGCTCAAAAGACAATTCATCTTCTTGTTTTTTTGTATAATCTGATGTTAGAGAAGATATAAATTGATCAGAAGCCTTATTTTGGTTCGTATCAACATGTAAATTGAGTTGTTTAGGTTTTTTTGATGTCATGGTTGTAAAGAGCCGATCTGACAGATATTTTTTTGCTTTTTTCTTTGCTACTGCTTTTTTATCGAACTTCTCGAGAACCGAAGTAAAGTCCACGAATTTTTGATATCGTCCTTGATCATTTTTTACGTCTGTTATAATAATATTCATGTTAATTTTAGCAAGAGACTCAACTATAAAATATATATTATTTTTAGAAAGCTTCGTAGCTCTAATCAACTCGCGATCTAAAATCTCTAGAGGAAAACCCGCTCCTCTTCGCAAATACTCGCTTCTTAATAGTTTATAAATTATATCCATACTCTGCTCTTCTTGATCAACTGTCTCTTTCTGTAAACGAATAAACATTGAAGTCTCATGTGGCTTTAAGTAATAGAATAGCAGAGTACTTCCTAAGAAAATAATCATTAATATAGAGATAATGTATTTATCTGCCATGAAAAACTGTCCAAGGGGAGTAATTATCTGATTCGGAACTTGTGTCTGTAAAGCATAACGAGTAAGGGTTTGAGAAAGAACACAACCTAAAATTAAAAGTATTAGACCATCTCTTTTAAATATGAGAAGTTTCCATTCTATTGAACGCCCTAATTTTTTGATTATTCTATACAGAAAGTAGATAGATACGGCAAATTCTATAATAAATATAAACCATATAGTAGAACTGTTTGCTCCTACAGTCGCTTTCAGGGCGGTTACAGTTACTGGATTTAAAATTAAGAACAGAGATAACTGAAAGACTTGAAAGAAAAATATAAATAAAACTATTAAAGAAAAAGTGTAGTTATCAAACAATCCTGCTCTCTTTGTCTCGGCTCTTCGTCGTGTAAATACGAATTCAAATATGATGAACAAGAGAGTTAAAATCAAACTAAAATAAATTAAAGGCATTATTAAACGCATTTCTAATTGGTAAACTCTTACTGCTTCACTGGGGGCAAAAGGTTCGAAGAAATCAAGTGAAATATATACTAACAGACTACGATAAAATAAGGCCATTACGACTAACACTCCTAAAATAAAATAAGGAGCAATGAAAGCTATAAAACGACGAAATGAAGAATACTTAGTAATAAACCTAGCTTCTATCTTAGTTGCAAACTTTCTGGAATACATGTAAAACCGAATGCTTAATAACACAAGCCAGATTGTTGACAATCCTAATAGATAGCTTATAAGATTTGTGTTTAAATCATAAACAAATAGGAAAATATTGAAGAAGCTCGATAAAATTCCAACATATAAAATAATCTGCTTAATCGCTGTATGTTTTTCAAAAAAGAATATTCTAATTTTATCAACGCTATACAATATAGATAATACGAGAAAGAAAGCTACAAGTGCGTTTCCAAAAACAAATGGGTTTCCAAAGGTAAGAACATCTAAATATGGACCTGGAAAATTTATCCCAATTAATACTAAAAATGAATAGATCAAAAAAATAGCATATAAACCAAAGAATTTTCTTTCTCCAAAGTATGATTTTGGAGGGTCTTCTCCTTCTACATAAAGTTCTTGTATAAACACTTTACGAATGCTCTGAAGAAGAGAATCTTTTATCTTTGTTAGATTTTCTTTAGGTTTCATTTTCATCGAAAAAGCAAGTATAATGACGGTAAATATTTCATTAGAATTAAAATATTATTTTTTTAAATGAATTAATATAAATAAAACCAACCATAATGCAAATCAGTACGTAATTCATAGCTGAAAATTTAAAAGGCTTCAAAAATTAATATTAATGCAAATGGATAATCAACCAGATAAACCAGATAAGGAAAACTTGATAAGGCTAGTCAAACAAGGAATTGAAATGTTAGCAGAAAGAAACATTTCTAGTATAGTGATTTTGTCCTCGTATAAAATAAATTCAGTCTTAAAGGATAATTATGGGATAGATATAAAGGTTGATCGCATTGGTAGGGTTCTTTCTACTATAGCTAAAAGGAATCAACTCAAGAGACTAACGACTCAGATTCCGAAATACCAATTACAAATATCTAAAGTTGCAAAACTTCAGTATCCCGAGTTATCGTCTTCGTGAAGTTAAATGAGTAGGACTCCTACTATTTCTTAATATTTCGGAAATCAGGAATTATTTTTTGTAATCTCTCAATTAACTTTTCAAGTTCTACAAAATCGTTAGTAAAGCTATCTAATTCTGAAATTAAATTATCAAAATTGGTAGTAATGGTTATTTCAAAGGGATGATTGATTGCACTTATTCCTTTTAACATGCCGATAGAGAGATTTTCTATTAGGTTCGTTAAATTTGAGATTTGGTTTCCTGAAGATTCAATTTTCTCTCTTGTGTTTCCGTCTAATTTAGTTAGTTCGTACAGTTTATTAATAGATTCATCGAGATTATTCTTTATAGATTTGGAAATATCACTGATACTATGTTCTAAAGACTCACTAATTTCACTTTTTAAGATTTCACTAATCTCGTGGGTATTCGTTTTTAATTCTTCTTGCCCCTCAAGACGTTTTCTCACGTATCCCTCAACTTTTTTCTTATATTCATCTAACCTTTCTTTAAATTTTAGATCAATCCATTGTTCTACTTTTTCGAAACCACTATTAATTGCGGAATTCATTTCTGAAAGAGAGTCATTTATTTTATGAAGACCTATTAAAGCTCCATCATTAAATTCCGTAGACCACAATTCTAATTCAGATTTGTAATTATTTAAAACTAAGCTAGATAAATTCTGTAATCCTTTTTTAAACCCATCTATAACGGGATTAATGTTAGGATACTTTATGTCGAATTTCGTATCATCTTGATCAATTGATGTCGGAATTTCTTGAAGATCACCTGGAATTCCTTCAATCATCTCAAATTTCTCGCGTATTATATTTGGATCCTTCGCTTGACCATATTCAACAAGCTCTCGAACCCATTTGAAGAAATCTAGGGATTTTGGTGGCTCGATTTCGTTTTTTACTCGAACTATTCCACTTTTTTCTCCTAATTTGTGATTTTTTAATTGGAATACTTCTAATCCTAAATGATCGGCTTTTTTAAGTTGAGAGGGATCAAATACAATTCCAAATGCTAAGGGGTTCTGTTCATTTTGAAAATATAAATGATTCTTTTTATCAACATCTGAAAAGAAAAATGAATCGCTGTTAGGGTGTGAATGATACCAACCCACAACTGTATAGTTCTCATCTTTAACTTCTTCTTTTACCTGCTCAAGTGATTTATGAATCTTTTCTGAAAATCCTAATTCTACTTGGTCACCGTGCGTAATAGGAATAGCTTTGATCACATCAATATCATCGCTGTCAGGTTTTTTGATACCCAAACAAAATCCTATAACCTGTTCATTATCAAACATAACGTTTGCAAATCGTAATGCATGAGTAAGAATATCTTTATACACACTCATTCGTATGAACACTTTACCAGTTTCTCTGGTTTCAATTGTGGTCTCATTCATCTCTATTCATTACCTCCTCGTTCGAGTTCTTTGATTTTTAATAATAATTCTTTTTTTTCAGATTCCAAATTACTGATTTTTTCAAGGATAGGTGCTTTTGTTCCTTCTAAAATTAAAACTGCAGCTTTTAAGTTTGTCACAAACTTTTGGGATTTCTTTTGTAGGTCACTAATTGAATTTTTCATTAAGCCATACTTCTTCGAAGTAATATCTGAAGTTTCTTTTTGCATCTTTTTTATCTTGTCAAGTGTCGAGTCTTTTATCGAGGCTATTTTTTCCGATAATGTATTTAATGAATTCTCTAATATTTCGAGATTCTCGAGATTTTTAGTTAGATTCCCATTGAGGTTCATTATTTTACTATTCCATTCGTCGTAATCTTTTGAGAAATCATTTTTTAGTGCTTCAAATTTCTCTTTAAATGAAATTTTTAGTTTCTCCCGAACAAATTCCTTTACCTCTCTCAATATTTTTCCTATCTCATCATGATATTCATCAATTTGGTCTAAAAAGTCGTCAACATAGCCTTCTGCGCTAAATAATTCAGAATTTAAATCGTCCTTGTATTTCCTCTGGATTTTATCAATTCCAACATTCACTAAATTTTTTAATTGAGATAAATTGTTCCTCATTTCGATATTATTATTCTCAATTTCTCCTGAAATGTTTTTAGCTATCGAATTTAAATAGGTAATTAAGGGTGTTAAAGATAAATCTACAAAGTTAGCAAGACCAATTTGAACGGATTCAATAATTTTTTGTTGGTCTATTTCAGGTTGTTTAAACCTTAATTGACTCAATTCAGGTACTTGAACATCGCCAAAGATATCCGCTGTTTCGTTTTCTTCTGTAATAGGGGGTCTATTTGTATATACGCCATTAATCAGTTCTACAAGCTTGAAATAATAATCTACATCATTAGGTGGTTCAACAACTGCTTTCACTTCGTGAAAGCTCGAACCCCTAATGTCTGTAGGGTTCGTTAATCTAATTGCTCTAAATCCCGGATCATCAGAACGTTCCAAATATGCGTGGTCAAAAACTAATGCTATACCACTTGGATTCAATTCATTTTGCCAACCGAATTGATTTTTTACATCCGTAGGCGAAAAGAATATTTTGTGCTGGAAAAGATTAGGATGACTATGATACCACCCTACCATGAACCAGTTTTTTTCTAAATACATCGAATTAGCTTTTTCAAAGAAAATGTAATCATTTATTGAGAATTCGACTTCTACACTACTTCCGTGAGAGATAGGTACGGAATCTTCAATTATCACATTTTTAAATTTCTTATCTTCGCTCTCTTCGTGATGCCCAATTAATACTCCCATCACTTCTATACACTGATTATGATTTCTCGCCTTGTTTCCAAAACGTAATACGTGTAGCACCATTTTGTAATAAGCAAGTGGTTTTATCTTTACAACACTACTATCTACATCTTTTCCCAATTTTACTCACTTCAGCTTTTAAGAACTTAATGAATTTATTCTACAATATTTTTATTTTTAACAATAATAATTTTGAGCAGTTAATATAAATGTATAGTGAATGATAATTTATTCTTCTTTTTCATTTATATCTTTTTTTAGATACTTAATTTTTAAATCAATCTTAGTCAACACCTAATTAAAAATAAGAATACTACTTCTTTTTGTAAGAACGGTTAAAAGGAATTAATAGAAAAAAAGATTTAGTTTAATGGGGTAGTGGTTTTCCGCAATAAGGACAGAATTTCCAGTCAAGATCTTTCCCGCAACTAGGACAAAAAGTGGAAGATCCTCTGCTCTCACCTTTTGGGATTGAAGGTAAACTTCTTGCAGTTTTTAACGTTGAGGGTGCTTGTTGACTCTCTTGAGCTCTTTTTTCCTCCTTAATATACTTCATTCTCTCTTGAAATGCTTGCCGTTTTTCGTCTTCTAATTCTTGACTTGACTTCATACCCTCTTCTTTTACCCATCCTGTTGCTGCTGGTCTCTTTATTTCGCTTTCTGGAACTTTTTCTAATTCAACTCCTTTAGCTTCAGAAATCGGGGTTGCTGCTTTTTGTTCTTCTTTTCTAGTAATAGCCTGCTTCATTAGTGCGTTCACAGTCTTCATAATTTGGTGAGGATTTATATTAGGAATTGCTACTGTTCTCAACACCCATCCAACTATGAGATTTTGGTTAGGGAAACCAGATGCGCTTATATCATCGTCTTTGAAAACATAGGAATCAATAATATCATTTCTACCTTTTAGTAAACGGATAGCCCATTTATCGTTTATAAGTCCTATTTGAATTCTATAGGAAGTTCCAGAAATTCCTAGTTGACTACTTAGAGGTTCGAATCCTTTTTCAGAAATAATTACATCAGCTCAATGATAATAAATTCTAATTAATTGGAATCAAATTTAATTTGTTGAAATTATAATATTATTGTGGTTTTTGAGTTTAAATAATTTTATATTTGGTCGAAAAAAAAAGATTATTTGGGGTTTAATCACAATCGAGGTAAAATAAAATCTAAAAAAATAGACATAAATATAAGATCTTGTATAAGCATATCAAAAAAGAAATCATTGAATTAAAAGTATGACAGTAATTATTCCCAAAGATGTTTATTTGACTACTGTTGCAGCATGTGTTAGGTTTGCTAATAAACGAATTGATAAAGACGATTGGCTTGAGGTTTCTGGTATATTTATTGGAAGAAATGAAGGAAACAATGTTTATATAACAAAATCACATCCAATAATGCATCAAGAATTAGATAAGGATGCTGTTATTGATCAATATAAATGGAGTGACGAAGATTATGAAGCTCTTTCCATTATTGATGACGAAGCCTTTTCAAATGGTGAATTTACAGTAGGATGGTGGCACAGCCATCCTGGATTCAAGGTAATGATGTCCCATATTGATATCAAAACTACTTTAAGTTATCAAACAAATAATCCTCTTGCCATTTCATTAGTATTTAATCCCGAAAGGTTAGTGAAACAAATTGAGCTTCCCGATAAAAAAGGTGATCCAATAAAACAACTTGAGGGCGATCCTGGTTTCAAAATATTTAGCCTAGATGATGTAAATAAAGGAATTCAAGCGTCTTATCACACTATAGATTACATTATTGATGGTTTCGATACTAAGGAACAATTGGTAGCGTTAACTCAGAAATTCTTAATTGATATTACTAACATGTTTCCAAAAGACAATATCTTTGATACCTATGAAAAGTTCGTAAATAACCGAATTAATGAGTTAAATTCACTTATTCAAGGAACGGACGAATATTTAGCCACGCTTATGAGGGAAGGGGCGTCTGATAGGGTGTACGAGGTACTCGAAAATCAAACTTGCGATATTAGAAAATTTGTGGCTACAACATTCATAAAAATAGAAAACATTAAACAATTTATGGATTATCTGGAGTATAAAGAACGAGATACCATTATCCCTAAAATAAAAGAAATTTTGTCTAAATGGGACGAAACTATTGAGCACCTAAATGAAAGGCTTACAGAGTTAGCTAAGAAGTATTAATCCTTGAGAAGAGTACTCTCCAATGTTTTTTCCAATTTTCCTATTTCTAATCTATTGTTTAAAGGGAAAATCTTTATTTTAATTATTCCCTTTTCTACTTTATAAATTAATTAGCTATATTCGATTATTATGCGTAAAGTTCAATTTCCTTTTGTTGCTATTTTAGGACAAGATAGTATGAAACTCGGGCTTATATTAAATGTTATCGATCCTCAAATTGGTGGAGTATTGTTAACTGGACAACAAGGAACGGGTAAATCTACGGGAGTACGATCCCTTGTAGAAGTAATGCCTGCCATTGAAGTTGTAAAAAATTGTAAGTTTTCATGCAATCCTTTGTCACATACGGACGATCTATGTGAAGAATGTCGCAATAAAAAAAAAGGAGGAAAATTAGAAACTGAATCTAAAGATATGAGGCTTATAAACCTTCCATTAGGTGTAACCGAAGACATGGTCACTGGATCATTATCTATTGACAAAGTCCTAACTGAAGGAATAAGAAGTCTTCATCCTGGACTTCTTGCTAAGGCTAATCGCGGAATACTTTACATTGATGAGATAAATTTGCTCCAAGATCATATTGTCGATACCTTATTGGATGCTTCTGCCTCTGGTGTGAATATTATCGAAAGGGAAGGAATTTCTGTGATGCATCCCTCCAGGTTCGTGTTAGTCGGTAGTATGAATCCCGAGGAAGGGGATCTTCGCCCACAGATCGCAGACAGACTCGGTTTAGAGGTAAAAATAAAAGCCCCGCGTGATGCAAAACTACGCGCAGAAAT